>NZ_JBFAYB010000038.1:0-72095 GCF_040681075.1 Streptomyces sp. NPDC051907
GCCCCGGACACCGCGTCCGGGGCCTCGCCCGGCCCGTCGGCCGCGCGGATCAGGCGGGCTGCTTCACACAGGTGCCGACGACGTAGCCGGTGACGCCGTGCTTGGTGACCTTGACCCAGCGCGTGCTGTTGATACCGCACTTCTCGTACGCGCCGCCGTAGTACATCCTGCAGGGCGACGACGCCCTCTCCCCCTTGTTCAGCTGGGCGAGGGCCGTTCCGTTGAGGTTCGTCCGGTCGCGTATCACCACGGTCTCCAGGGCCAGTGCCGTGCAGCTCGCCGCGGACGCGTTCGTCTGGGCGACAGCCGGGCTGCCGACGACGAGCGTGGTCCCGAGCAGGGCGGCCGACATCATGGACGCGCCAAGGATCCGGCGTGCGCGCATATCTGATTCTCCCGTTGTCGATGGACGCGGGCATGCTGCCCGCGGTGTGGGCTCAGCCTAGATCCTCTGGCGCGCGTGCATCATGCGCACCATGAACATCAAACGCCCCACTGACACCGCATGCTGAGTCAGCGTCAGCAACCCTGGCGCCGCATCCGCTTGGCCGCTCGACGCGCTGATCCCCCGGCTGGCCGCCGCTTACGGCGAGCCGCGACTGCTCAGGTTCCACTTGGACGACGTCGGGTCCGCCGCGGGCCGCGCCGCCGAACTCGCCCGCGAAGACCTCCTGGACGACGTGTCGCGCGATGTCCGCCATCACAGGGTTGGTCTCCTGGTAGTAGCGCAGTTCGTCGAGAGCGATCGACAGCGCCCAGCCACGCCCTCGAGCCCACGTCGCGTCGTCGACCTCCAGAGCGGAACGGAAGACCCCACGAGCCGCGGCCGGGAGCACGTACCACGCCACGATCAGGTCCACGGCGGGATCGCCCACGCCGAAGCATCCGAAGTCGATGACGGCGCTGAGCCGCTCGTCCGCGATCAGCAGATTTCCCGGCTGCAGGTCCGCATGGAGCCAGACCGCCGTGCTGGGCTGCGCTGAGGCGTGCAGAGCCGCCTCCCATACGGCGATCGCCATGTCGGCGTCGACGATGCCGCTCAGTTCCTCGATCGCCGTGCGTGTGCTGGCGTCTCGCGTCGTCAAGGGCCCGCTGCGGTAGGAGGCGGGTCCGTCAGCGGGGTCGATACGGCGCAACGCGGCGATGAACTCCGCCAGGTCCCCGGCGAGCCTGTCGGGTTCCGCGATGCGCCCGACAGCCGGGTTCTCGCCCTCGAGCCAGCCGTAGACGGACCAGCGGAAGGGATAGCCCTCAGCAGGCTCCCCCTGGCCCAGCGGCGTGGGAACGGCAGCGGGCAGCGACTGGGCCAGGCGCGGAAGCCACCGGTGCTCCTTCTCCACATCCTCGGCGGCGCCCGCGACCCGGGGCAGTCGCACCACCATGTCCTCGCCGAGGCGGTACATGGCGTTGGACGTGCCGGCGGAGTCGACCTGCGCCAGGGGAAGGTCCGCCCACTGGGGGAACTGCGCGGCGATCAGCCGATGTACGAGGGGCACATCGAGGTCCACCTCGTCGGGATGCATCTTTCCAGCGGGCATGAGCACCTTTCCAGGCTGTGGGGGTCGTCGCTCGACGGCGATCCGTACGTCAGGGGCTTCGCCCGTCCGCCTCAGCTGTCCTCGTCCGTGGCTGTGTCCCAGGTCGGCAGAGCCTTTCCGGCGCCGGTCGTGATCTGGAGCACCTCGCAGCCCATGAGCCGGACGGCGGCGAAGAGGTTTTGCCGGACCTGCTGCTTGTCCTCGGGCGGGAAGCCGACGCGGATCTGGTGGGGGCGGGACATGTCGTAGGTGAGCAGCCAGTCGGCGGGCACGGTCGCGAAATGGTCCTGCCCTGCTTCGCCGTCCTCCGAGCGCCACGCTCCGCGGTCCGCGGTCGGGCCCATAGCCTCGCGGAGAGTCCGCAGGCGCTCGGGGTGGGCGAGCGGGCCTTCGGAGAGGCGCAGACAGCGGTGGGTGCGGGGCCGGAAGGCGTTGAACCAGGGGGCGAGGTCCGGCTCCATGTCGCCGAGCAGTCGGGAGCCGACTCGTCCGGTGGACCAGCCCTCGACGAAGTCGGTCGCGCTCATGGGCAGCGTCTCGTACCAGTTCTCGCGGCTGCACACCACGACGGGCCAGCTCTCGGGCGTCCCGGCGGTGAGCCAGCACAGGCGGTCGGTGTCCATGGTGGCGCCCCAGACGAGCAGCCCGCCCGGATCGGGGTGCAGCGGATACGGATAGCGCTCCGCGTCCCTCTCCGGCGAGCCCGACAGATGTGCGCGCTGCCATTCGAGGCCGTTGTACTGGCTCGTGCCGAACGGCGTACGGAGGTAGAGGTAGTCGCAGAACTCACCCCAGCCGTACGTCTGCGCCAACTGCTTGTAGTCGTCGGGCAGCCGCACGCCGAGCGCGGACTCCACATGGGTCCAGTCGCCACGGGCGTCGACGGGCGCAGGCGGCGGAGGTATGAGCCGCGTCAGACCGTCGTACGTCTCCTCATGAGGCATCCGGCCAGGTTAGGCGGCGCCGGGCCACGCGATCGAGGGGATTTCGGCGGCGATGGAGTTGCTCAAGGTCCGGCTGCGGCGCCCGCAGGGTTCTGGTCGACGGGGAGCGGCAGCGGTCCTGCCCGTGGAATGGCCGGGACGTCTTCGTGGGTCACAGTCCGCACTCCTTGTGGCACCACGTGAAGAGAGCCCTCGCGTCCTCGACCCACTGGTCCGCCATCGTCTGGAACGCGGGCTGCGTCATCTCGCAGGCCAGCGGCATCGTGCGGACACCGGCCAGATACGGGCGCGCGGTGCCGCCGAGGTTGCAGACCGAGAGCATGGGGACCAGCCGTTCGACGTTCCAGGCGTTGGCGGCGGCCGCTGCCAGGGCGATCTGGTCGTCCGCCAGATAGCGGTCGTCCGTGGCCAGCAGGAGCAGCAGCCCGTTGCTGGTGGTGGTGAAGGTCAGCGTGATGTCGCGCTGTGCCGCCGGGTGGGCGACGTCGACGGTCAGGGAGGCCGTGTCGGCCTCGAAGGGCCGGTGGTGGCCTGAGGCCCACTTGCCGACGAGCCGTCGCCAGTCGCTGGACAGGGCGAGCCCGTTCTGTCTCGATTGATCAGGTGTGGGCACGGCGTACCGCCTCCAGCACCATGCGGTCGGTCAGCCCCGCGTCCAGCAGGGCCCGGACACCGGCCGGCAGCGTGGCCGTCTGCCGTTGCCTCAGCCCCTCCCCCGGCGCGGGCGTGGTGTGCGGGGAGAGCGCGCCCGCCGCCAGCCAGGCGGCGCCGGTGGCCACCGCCAGCTCCGGCTCCGACACGTCCAGCACCGCCAGCCCCGAGCGGTCGGCCAGCACCTCGCCGACCATGGGGAGCCGGGAGCTGCCGCCCACCGGGACGATGAGGTCGAGGTCGCCCCAGCTCAGCCCATGGGACCCCAGGACTCGTTCGCACTCAGCGACGGTGTCCGTCAGCAGCGGGCGGATCGCCTCCCGCAGGTCCGCCTGCGTCAGCGTGACCTCGACCGGCGGGTCCAGCATGGTCAGCATGTCGGAGTGCTCGGAGGAGACGGACAGCTGCTGCTTGAAGGTGGTGCACGTCTCCGCGAGCTGCGTCCTGCGGCGCAGCGCCCTCGCGTCGTCGCCGGCTGAGCCGAGGGGGCGCAGGCAGTCGAGCGCGTCGGGGCAGCGGTCCCGTATCAACGACAGCACGGCCTGGTCGATGGCCAGTCCGCCGACGTCGGGCAGGCCCCCGGGGGAGCCGAGGACGGTGAAGCCGTCTCTGGTGCCCTTGGCGATGGCGAGGTCGAAGGTGCCGCCGCCGAGGTCGTAGACCAGGATGGTCCGGTCCCGGTCCATGCCGTGGTCGTGCAGGGCGTACACGGCGGCGGCCACCGGCTCGGGGTGGATCTCGACGGTCTCGGGACGGATGCCCGCGGCCTCCGCGGCGCCGAGCATGAGTTCTCTTCGGGCGCTCTCCCAGGTGGCCGGTACGGTGATGACCACCCGGTCGGGTTCGGCGCTGACGGCCCGTCGCGCCTGCTCCACGAGGAATCCGAGGACTCTGGCGGTCAACTCCTCCGTGCGGAAATGCTGTTCGCCGAGCCGGTGCGGGAGGGGTTCGCCGAACTCCCGCTTGAACTCGGAGCGGAAGCGCTCCGGGCGCTGCAGCCGCGAGTTCTGAGCGGCCTGCCCGACGACCATCGATCCGTCGGGGAGCAGGCAGACGGCGCTGCGCACGGAGGTCGCCCCGAGGGCGCTGACGGGATCGCGCACGGGCATCGGGGGCTGGCCCCGGCGCAGGATCACCAGGGCGGAGGTCCAGGTGCCGAAGTCGATGCCGTAGACCATGTCGCGCGTACGCGCCTCGGGGCCGGTCATGGCGTGTCGAACTGGTCGGGGTCGAAGGAGGCGCCGAGGGCCTGGTCGGGATCCACGGCGGGGCCGACGTCCGGCGGCTCCGGTGGGGCGTCGACCGCGGGGGCGGCGCTCACGACGAGGGGCTCGGGGTCGGAGTCCATGGGCTGGGGCGTCAGGCTGTCCGGGCCGGCGGCGTTCACGGCGCCGCCGGTGGCGGTGCTCTGGAGCGCCGCGTTGAGGGCGAGATCGACGGCCACGTCCGCGCCCAGAGCGGCGGCCGCCCCTGCCGCCGCGGCGGCCTTGGAGCGTGAAGGCGCACCCGTGTGCGGTGGCGCGCCGTGCGGCGGGGCGCCCGGTGTGCGCGTCGTCGTGCCGGGCTGGGGCGTGGGGCGCCGCTGGGCGAGGCGGTCCACCCGGGAGCGCAGCCGGTCGAGCTCTCCCTGGAGCCTGCGGTAGCTCTGCTGGCGGGCGAGCAGCTCGCCGCGCCTGCGGTGGAGGGCCTCCTTGCTCTGGCGGCCGGCGTCCTGGAGCCTGCGGCCGGACTCGGCGAGGGACTCCTGCTGGGCGGCGAGCTGGTCGTTCAGCTCCTTGATCAGGGACTGTGCGATGTCGCCGAACGCCTGGTTGAAGGACTCCGAGGCCTGGCGGCGGTTGGCGGCGATCTCCTGGCCGACCAGTTGGATCATGCGGGCGTCGCGTTCCTTCTGCGCCCGTTCACGCAGATCCTGCCGGTGGTTGCGGGCGCCGTGGATAAAGCCGGTGATCCCGAGGCCGATGGCCACGGCCGCGCCGCTGAACGGTTCGACGAACCCGACGACGGAGCCCATCCCGAAGCCCGCCGCCGCGGTGGCCCAGCTGGCGCGGAGCACGTCGAACCCACGGGAGGGGCGGACGTTGAGCGGCACCGTGGGCACCGCGATGGAGGGCGTGAAGGGCGGTCGGGGCGCCGTGGGCGAGGTGAGCTGGAGGCTGGTGCGCCGGGCGAACTCCTCCATGATGGCCACCGCCACGGCGGCCAGCTGCTCATGGGCCTCGGTGAGCGCCTGGTGCATGCCGGAGGCTGCCTCCCCGACCAGCTCGTCCGACCCGGGGTCGCCGCCCCCGGTCGCCTTCTCCTGGTACTGGCGCAGCGTCGCGTCGAACGCGCCCTGCAGAGCGGCGCGCGTGGCGCGGGTGTCGACTTCGAAGCGCTGGCGCAGCTCGGTGCGCCACTCCGCGCCCCCGGCGGACAGTCGTCCGAGCCGGGCGGTGGTCTCGGCGATCTCGACGCGAATCCGCTGCGCCGACTCGTCCGACTCCAGGGCGGCCAGCTCGTTGACCAGCGGCGAGCCGGCGGTGGCGATGGCGTCGGCGAGGCCGTCCAGGGCTCGGCGCAGCTGGAGGGCGCCGCCGCTGGCGGCCAGCCCCTCCCAGAGCTCGCGGTCGAGCTCCAGGAAGCCGGAGTCGGCGAGCAGTCGGTCGTCGGCTCGGTCCCGCAGCCATTTGAGCTTGCGGAAGGAGGAGACGGGCACGATCACCAGGCTGTCGGCCGCGCGGCCGGTGCGAGCGGCGATCTTCTCCCGGGCGCCGGCGACGACCGGGCGGGCGTCGCGGACCTTGTCGGTCTTGGTGACGGCGGTGATGACCACCTCGCACTTCTTCAGGGCCTGGCTGAGGAAGTCCAGTTCGTACGTGGCCAGCGGCTCGATCGCGTCGCAGACGAAGACCAGCCCGTCGGCCCGCTCGAGGAAGGCGTGGGTGGCGGCGGTGTGCGCCGGGTTGACGCTGCCGACGCCGGGGGTGTCGACGACCACCACTCCGCCCTGCAGCTGCGGCACCGGCGCCTGGATCTCGACCAGCCGGACGTCCTTGCGGTTGCCGGGGTTGCCTTGCTCGGAGACGTACTGGGGCAGGTCGGCGAGGGAGATCTCCTGCTGCCGGACGGCGCCGGAGCCGGGGTCCCCGAGGTGTACTACGGCGCGCTCCCGATCGCCCCAGGCGAGGGTGGAGACCACGCAGGTGGCGACGTCGACGTCGACCGGGAAGCAGCCGTGCCGTTCCACCAGCGCGTTGAGCAGCGACGACTTTCCCCGCTTGAACTCGCCGACGACGACCACATGACAGGTCCCGGCTTCCAGGCGCCTCCTGGACTGGACGAGCAGTTCGCGCTGCCGGGGGCCGAGTTCGTCGGCGAGCTCGGCGACGACCGCCGGGAAGGCTGCCAGGACGTCGCTGCGCAGACGGCTGAAGGCGTTGTCGCGCATGGTGGTTCACCCTTCGTCGGTCGGTCGGCTGGCGGGCAGGTATCTCTGGAGGAACTTGGGGGCGAGCCGCCGGTAGCAGGGGATCAGGCCGGGCTCCAGCAGTCTGCCCAGGTGGTCCGAGAACGCGGCGGCCGTCGCGTCGTCGGGCGCTCGCCCGTGCGACAGATCGGCGAAGAGGTCGTCGTAGAGGGTGAAGAGCCGGGTGCGCTGCGCTCGGTACTGGGCGGCGGTCAGCCCCTCGACCGCGGCGTGGGGGAAGCGGCCGGCGGGGTGCGACCACTCCTCCCGGGAGCGGTGCGGCTCCTTGAAGCGCAGATCGGTGTACTCGACGAGGCGCCGCGTGGACCAGTCGAGGGCAGCCGTCGCGAACGGCGGGAACAGGTCGGCGCCGCCGGCCGGGTCGGCGCGCAGTACGTACAGCGGCAGCCGTACGTAGAGGCGGGGCTCGCCGTCCTGGAGCACGGGGATCGGCACCGGCCAGCCGACGGCGCACTCCATGGGGGCGACTTCGCGGAAGGCACGGGAGCCCCGGAACGACTTCGCGAGGGCCTCGGATCGCGGCACGCCCAGCTCGGTGTCAGTCATGGCACGCTCCCCTGTTCGCTTCGCCCATCTCGCCGCCCATCTCGCCGGCCATCTCGCCGGCCATCTCGCCGGCCATCTCGCCGCCGCGCTCTTCGTCGCGCACGTCGCCGTTGTCGTCGCCGTAGTCTTCGCCGCGACCGTCCGGCGGCTCCGCTCGCGGATGGACCGTGGGCGCGGGGCGTATGTAGGCGATGACCTCCTGCGGGCGCAGCAGTCCCCCGTCCCAGCGGTAGCCGGGCCGGACGGTCTCCGCGATGCAGTCGCTCAGCGGGGCGCCGGGGGCTTGTTCGCGCGTGGCCACGACGTTGTGCCGGGCGGGGTCCACCGGGCCCGTGTCCTCGATCGGCGTGACGCCGAGCGCGGCGAGCGCCGCGAGGACGCTGCGGCGCACCCAGTCCAGCACCTGGCCGTCGGGCTGTGCGCCCGCGTCGGCCAGGCCCGCCAGCCGGTCCAGCAGCCCGATCAGCGGCGCCGCGGCCTGTGGCGTCGGCGGTGCGGGCGGCGGGAGCGGCGCCCGGACGGCATCCGCTGCGCGCTCGGCCTCCGACGCGCCGTCGGCTCCGGCTTGGGCTTCCGCATCCGCTTCAGGTGCGCGGTCGGCGAGGCGGCGCGCGTGCTGGGCGCGCAGGTCCTCGTCGATGCGGTCCCGCTCCGCCATGAGCCAGGCGGCGCACTGATCGGCGAGGTCGGCCAGCCGTGCGTCCGGCCTCGCCCGAGCGTCCTCGTCCAGCCGTCCGGCGCTCATCGCGCCGCCGTCCCGGCGCCGCCGGCCGACACCAGCAGGTTGCCGGAGTCCTGCCAGGCGCCCATGAACTCGTCCAGCGGCACGGCGAGGCCCTGACCGTCGGGGTGGCCCGAGTCGTTGAGAATCACCATCGGGTGAGCCGGGTCGCTGTTGTCGAAGCCGGTGACCCACACGGCGTGGTCGGCGTCCTGGCCCGCGACCCCCGGCACCATGCCGACGGGCTCGTCCGACGGGTCGTGCCCGGCGGTCCAGATCTCGCTGGAGTCGACGCCCACGATGGCGGCTCCGCCGCCCGCGACCACCTGCTGCAGCTGCTCGAGGGACGCGCCCTCCACATGCTCGACCGGGACGCCGTGGTACTCCAGCAGATTGCCGACGTCGTCGGGCGAGGTGCCGGACGACACGTCGAACCAGCCCATGCTCGCCGCCTCCTGGGTGAGCTGCTCCTCGCTGAACTCCTGGCCGGTGAGGTACTCGAGGACCATGCCCTGCGCACCGATGGCGCAGGCGTTGTCGCCCGTGTGCTGCTGCCATGTCTCCATCGCCCCGCCGGGGTCGCCGAGGACGGCGGAGGGGTCGCTCAGCGCCGGGTCGAAGTTCGGCAGGTCGGGGACGCCGTCGAGCGACGGATCGACGTACGGCTCCGCGCCCGTGCCGTCGTAGGGGTCCCCCGTGCCGTCGTAGGGGTCCGCCAGACCGGTTGGGTCCGTCGGATCGCCCACCAGCGCCTGATCCGTCGGATCGACCGGCGACGACGGGTCCGTGTACTGCGTGAGATCGATGTCGGACCCCGGGTCGAATCCGGTGTCCACGCCCGGATCGTACGATTCCCAGCTCACTGGCTCGTCCCTTCGTCGTCGTCTCCGTACAGCAGGTCCCGCGCCCGCCCGATCTGGTCGGCCACCCGCTCGTAGGAACGGAGCACCACGCGCGCCACGGCGGACGTGGGCCGGTCCAGGAGCGGGTCGGAGCAGATGCCGGCCCACTGGTCGGCGCGGCGGCGGGCCGTCGTCAGCAGTAGGTCGACGGGGGCGTCGGCGGGCAGGCCGAGCCGGGCGACGCAGCTGGCGCCCCGCTCGCCCGTGACCGCCAGCAGCTGGGCCTCCTGCTCCCCCGTCAGGTGGATGCGGCCGTTGTAGTACGCGCCCAGCGCGGCGAGTTCCGACGGGCCCGGGTCGGTGACCCGCATCCGCTCCAGCAGTCCGGCGACCCGGTCCGCGGCGGCCGGCGCGGGACGGCCGGCGAGCAGTGCCGCGGCGCGCAGCCGGGACACCTCGGCGGCGATCTCGCGCTGGCCGTGGTCGAGCTTGATCAGCGCGGCCCTGTTGCCGAAGTGCCGCGTGATCAGATCCCGGAGCGCGGGCACGCCGCTGCGCTCCAGCAGGGCCTGGCGTACCGCGTCCTCGCCCATCCCGTCGCGCAGCAGGCCGCAGGCCAGGAACACCCCCCACGCCCCCATCCGCTCGACCAGATCGGCGCGGACGGCGGCCGGGACCAGGAGGCCGGGGTACTCGCGTTCGCAGAAGAGGTTGACGTCCTCCATGAGGTCCGCGAGCCGCCGGGGCTCCGTCTTGGCCAGGTCCGCCAGCGGGTCGAAGGCGTTCGACGGCATGCACTGGGCGGCGACGCCGAGCAGGCCCGCGACGGGCACGACGGTGCGGAACACCCTTCGTACGGCGGGTCGCTCCATGTACGACTCGGCGATGCGGCGCGCTCTGGTCATCGGGTCGTAGTCGAGGGGGTCGGCGGGCATCCCGTCGGGGCCGGTCTCCTCGACCGGAGGCCAGTACTGGTCGCTGCGGGAGAGCACCCCGAACGCCTTCAGCGGGCTCACCACCGCCCCGTACGCCCCGGCGAAGCTGTCGACGGCCTGCTGGTCGGCGCGGCCCAGTCCGCGGCTGAAGACGAAGACGACGGCGTCCGCCCGGTCCATCTCGGCCGCGCTCTGGGCGTGTACGGACTGGGCGTCCTCGCCGAGTTCCGCCAGCACCCGGACGGCGTCCTCGCGCTCCACCGGGTCGGCGATGCCGAGGAAGGACAGGGTGTTGTCGGCGTCGGTTCCGTGCACGCTGCCGAGACCGGGGGTGTCCACGATCCGGAAGCGGCGCAGCAGCGGGCTGGGGCGGCCCACTTCGAGCTTGCGGATCGTGCGCAGGCGTCGCAGTCCTTGGCCGCCGCGCACGGCGAGCCGGGACAGGGCGTCGGCCGGCCACTCCTCGGCCGGCCGGCCGTCCTTGAAGTGGACCAGCAGCCTCGGGTGCTCCGCGTGGTGGAACTCGCAGACGTTGAAGGTCAGCTCCAGCTGCCCGGTGTCGGCGACCTCCGCACCGAGGAGCGCGTTGACCAGCGTCGACTTGCCGCGCTTGATCTGGCCGGCCACGGCCACCCGCATCGGCTGCGCCATGCGGGCGCGGGCGGCGTCCACGATGGCGGGGAGGTCTCCGGCCGCCGGGTCCGTGGGGCCCAGCTCCCGGGCCAGCTGGGCGAACACGCCGCTGTGGGCGCCGGCTGAGGTCGCGCGGTCCAGTGAGTCCGTCATGCCGTCACCACTGGCTGATCCAGTAGCGCACGATGAACAGCAGCAGCAGGCCGCATCCCACCATGACGATCTCCTTGACCGCCTCGAAGCACCTCTTGACCGTCTCCGCCAGCTTCGGCCAGGGGTCGGGCAGCGACGGCGGCGGCGTCTGCGGAGGGCGCGGCAGCACCCGCCCCTGCGACGGCGGAACGACGGGCACGGGCGGCGCACCGGGCGGCGGGGGCAGCTCGGGGCCCGGCGGCTCTGGCGGCGGCAGCGGGTCCGGCGCCGGCGGCGCGTTGAAGGCGTCGTGCCCGGTCGCCTCGGCCCGGTCGCACCAAGGGCACTGCGTCAGATGCGACCCGTAGGCGTGCCGGGCTCTGCGCGGGCAGACGGTGATCGCGCCCTCGGCCCGCGCCTCCTCGAGCGCCTCAAGCCACTGCAAGGACGTCGGACGCTGCGCCGCGTCCTCCACACCGGGTCCGAACGCCTGCCGGGCGAGGGCCAGCAGGGCGGGCGGGAGCACGGTCGGGTCGAGCATGCCCCGGGGTATGACCACCGACTCGGGCCGCACCACGAACGAGCGGCTGGCGGTGATGTTGTCCGAGATCTGGACGTCGTCCTCGCTGTCCCGGGGCACCCCGCCGAAGGGGTGGTATCCGGCGGTGAGCACCTGGTAGATGAGCACGGCCAGCGCGAAGTCGTCGCTCTGGACGGTTCCTGGGCCGCCGCGCAGCCGCTCCGGCGCGGCGTAGTCGGGGGTGTGCAGCGTGGCCAGGAACGGCTCGCGGGTGTCGGGATCGGTGAAGCCGATCGAGTCGCAGTCGAGGAAGGTGGCGAACCCCCGCTGGTCGACGACCACGTTCTTCGCCGAGAAGTCGCCGATGACCAGGCCCTTGTGGTGCAGCCGGGCGGTCATGAACGACAGGTTCCAGCAGATGCCGAGCAGGAACCGCCAGTCGGCGTCGGGCGGGAACCGGCGCAGTCGCTGGTCCCGGCTGAACAGGCCGGTGAGCTGGATGTGCGCGGGATCGGCGAAACGCGACATGCCGTACCCGAGGAACGCGCCGTCCTGCCCGTGCACGAGGCCGACGGGCCAGGCCAGTTCGGGCGGCTGGCCGCCGTCCACCGGCTGCCCGGCCAGCGGATCGAGTGCGAGCATCCGCTGCAGCCGGCGCTCGCGGGCGTCGTCGGGCTGGTAGTACACCTTCACCACCAGGTCGTCGGCCCCCTCCACCGGGTGGACCCCCGCCTCCAGACCGGTGCCCAGGGGCGGGTCCAGGAGGACGACCGGCTTCCCGTCGAGCAGTACGCTCCGCCCCGTCATCGCCGATCGCCTCCTTCCGCGGGTCCCGCCGTGCGCACCGCGCGCACCAGGGTCTTGTCGTCGCCGTTCAGCGCGGTGAGCCGGTCCGACAGCAGCAGCGCCTCCAACTCCCGTGCGTCGGCCCGTGGGTCGGGGCCGGGACGGTCCAGCGCGCGCAGCACCGAGGAGGCGAAGGAGCGGTTGGCCGTCGGCGCCGGGCCGTGGGCGCGGGACAGGGCGGCCTGCGCCAGCCCGTCCGTGGACAGCAGCACGCCGTCGATGCCGTCGTCGCGTACGCAGGCGACTCTCACCCGCAGGGAGGCGTCCGCCGAGCTGAGGAACGTCGTCTCGTTGCCGTACTCCCCCGCCTGCTCCGGCTGCGGCAGCAGATGGAACTGCCGTTCCCCGTCCGCCTCGCCGGCCCGGAGCACGACGAAGCCGTCGCCCAGCGAGGTGTAGCCCAGCCAGCCGGGGGCCAGCGCCACCACGGTGAGCGTGGTGGCGAAGTCGGCCGGGCCGCCGCTCGCGCCCCCGCCGCCGCCTCGGTGCCCGGCGGGAGCGCCGGCCAGCGCCCAGGTCTTGTCGAGGAACTTGTCCAGCACCTCCTCGAAGGCCTCGCGCTGGAGGGCGCGGAGGTCTTCCGCGTCGCCCTGCCACCCGCTCTGCCAGCCGCCCAGGCGCGCGCCGAAGACCGATGTGGCCAGCTTGACCGCTAGTTGCGCCCCCTCCTGGGAGCGCGGTCTGCTGCCCGCTCCGTCGGCCACGGCCAGCACGATCACCCGGGCGTCGGCCGGACCGGTGTGCAGCTGACCCCAGGCGTCCTGACACGGCAGCCCGTTCTGGGCGTGCCGGTACCCCTGCACGCTCACTCCGTGCACCCGCCACGCCCAGCTCTGGACGTGTCCGCTCTCCACAGCCCCCGCCACGTCGCTCTCCCCCGCCGCTCAGGAGTCCCACGCGGGACGCTGCGTCTTGAACCGGTTGAACAGCTGCTCGAAGGTCTCTTCCTCCGCGCCCCGCTGTTCGGCGCTCGCGCTCGCGGACATGGTCTGGAGCAGGTCGCGGAAGGGGAATCCCTTGAGCGTGGCGTGGTACTTGGGCGCCAGCTCGCGCAGCACCTGCTGTCCGCGGTCGCTGATGCCGCCGATTCCGAAGGCGTAGAAGCGGAAGCGCTTGGCCTTCTGCTCGGCGGTGAGCGCGGGGATCAGCCGTTGCCAGGCGTCCGTGGCGTGCCCTCGCTCGTCCGTCGGCAGACCGTCGGTCACCAGGCAGATCTGCGGGCGGTAGTACTGCAGGCCCAAGCGGCGCAGCTCCGCCTTCCGGGCGGCCACGAGGCTCATCGACGTCTCCACGGCCTCGGTGAGCAGGGTGACGCCGGAGGCCTGGAGCCGCGGCGGCTGGAATCGGCGGGCGGACACGAAGGGGCTGGCCTTCGTGTGCGGGTCGAGGAGATGCGGGCCCTGCCAGACGCCGATGCCCTGGCCGCCGAAGGTGACCAGGGCGATCTCGACGCTGTAGCTGAGGGCCAGGTCCTCCTGGATCTCGCGCCCCCAGCCGGACAGCGCCTCGTTGAGCAGTCGTATGGGATTGCCCGCCATGGAGCTGGAGATGTCCAGGCACAGCAGCAGCGGCAGTCGCTGGGCGTTGTTCTCGAAGTCGATGTCGGCGTAGGCGGTGGGCACGTCCTGCTGTGGTGTGACCGGCCAGTCCTGATGTCCTGGATTCATGGGATCCAGACCCCCCTGTTCTGTTTCCGTGCGTGTCGTCGTGCGGTGGCTGCGCGGCGCCGCCGCCGGGTGGGCGGGGTCCGGGAGCCGGTGTGCGAGAGGTGTGCGGGCGTCTGTGTACGCAGGAGCCGCCGTCCGTCAGTCGGCGGGCTGGTCCGTGTAGGCGGCTTCGTCGGCGAGGGCGTGGGGCGCGTAGGCGAGCAGGTCGTGGGCCGGGCGTCCGGCGACGTCGACCCTCTCGCCGGGGCCGGGCGGCTCCAGGTGCGGTTCGGCCCAGCTGGCCCGGTAGAGCCAGCCGTCCAGCTCGACGTATCCCTGTGGGTGGAGCCGGGTGCACACGGTCGCCGGGCGGACGGGGCCGCTGGGCCGGGTGCGCGGGGCGGTCCGCGGTCGGTGCGGCGGCCGTGGGGGCGGCAGGGCGGCGCCGGTGGGCGCGGTGTACGAGGTGTGCGGCGTGCGCGGGGTGTGCGAGGTGTGTGGGGCGGGTGCGGTGTGTCCGACGAACCCGCCGAGCCCGCCGTGGTCGGGACCGGGGCCGACGCGCCTGCCGGGGCCGCCGGTTGCCAGGGGTGCGGTGGCGACGGCGGGCACGGTCCGGTTCCTGGTCAGCAGGACGGCCAGGGCGAACAGCACGGTGCCGGCCGCGAAGACGGTCAGCAGGATCCCGCCCACTCCGAAGCCGGAGTCGTCCGATCCGGGCGAGCCGCCCTCCGGCAGCTGGAGCCGTCGTGGTTCGGCGCCCTTCAGATGGCCCACCCTGTCGAGCGCCGCCGCCTCGTCGTCCGCCCTCCCGGGAAGGCCGGACGCCTTCGCCGCCTGCTTCTTCCCCTGCCCGTCCAGCTGCTGGCACAGAAGTCGCCGGTCCCCGGCGCAGAGCCTCAGTTCGCGTGCGGCTTGGATGATCTCAGGAGCCAGCGGGCCGACCGCGCCGTCCTTCGGCGCCGTCCACGCGTCGGCGAGCAGCAGGAGCACGGCGCCGGTCTCGCCGCTGCCGCGATCCTTCAGGACGACGACCAACCGGCTGCCGGGAGCATCCTTCTGTACGTCGGCGACCTGCCGCAGACCTTGTCGTACATCGCCCTTGCCGAGGCGCGACGGTTTCGTCACGGTGACCACGAGGGTCCCCTTGCCCTTCAGGGCCGAGATGCCGCTGGCTGTGTCGGCCAGCTCCGCAGGAGCGCCCGGGCCGCTCGGCGACGCACCCGCCAGGGTCGTCACCAAGAAGAGCACCGCCGTCAGTGCGGCCAGGGCATGGGCGACTCTCCCCGTTCGACCTATCGCTGACGCTGTCGCCGCAGGCTGCCCGCACATGTCTCTCCCCCGCCATGCAGTGTTTCGACGCCGCCCCCGGGCGTAATCCCACCCCTTGCCCTTCGGCCCGACCAGAGTGGCAGGGCGGAGACGACCGCGGGACTGATTGCTGAATACCTGGCCGTCACTCGGGTGGGTGAGGCGCACAGTGGGGGCGCGCGGGATTTGCATTGTGCGCCGGGGCGACGCCCGACCGCAGAACCGTTGCAGCCACCCACAAGCTCCCCACTTGCTGGGACGGGGCGAACATGCCACCGTCCCGCAGCGGACAACCAGTCACATTGCGGGATCGACACGCGGGGTTGTGCGGTATCCACGTTGTCGTGTGGAGTCACCGGCTCGTCATGGGTGCATGCGTGACGGAAGTTCACCTTGATAAACCACAGAACCAATGACCGAGGTGCACCTTTGGCGAGCACAAATATCGCCGAGACGCGTCAGCTAATGACCGATCACTGATGAATATCTTCCAGGAGATGCCTGGGAACTCCACCGGCGTGGCTCATTCAGCAGATACGCCGCTACGGTCGCACCCGGCGTTCCGCCCGGCGCGGAATTCCAGGAAGAGGGGGAAACCGTGGCTGACACCAGCCCAGGGGCGGTGGCCGGAGCCGGAGGCTGCGAGCAGCTGATCGATCTGCTCCTCGTCGAGCGGCGGGGAACCGACCCCGCGGCGTGGCGCTCCGGGACACCGGACGCCCCGGACGCGCAGACGGAGGCCTGGCATGAGACGGCGGCGGCCCTCGCCGCCGGCGAGCCCAAACGCGCACTCGCCGTTCTGGACGCCTCGCCCGCGCCGAGCCCCGGGCCCGCCGCCCATCGGGGAACGCACGATCAGACAGGGCTCGCAGTGGCTCTGCGGACCGCCGCCCTCGCCATGGACACCCACTGGCAACCCGGCCTGACGCCCGTCCGCCTCCAGACGAGCAGCACAGGCAGCACAGGCAGCTCGGGCACACCGAAGGGCGCCCCCACGTCGGACGGAGCCGGTCCGGGATCCGAGCCCACCCTCGCATCGGCCGCCGACCCGGCCCTGCGGCTCTGCACGCACCTCGCAGGACACCTCGTCCCCACGCTGCTCCGCGTCCGTATGACGCTCGGCCACGGCGGGACCTCGATCGCCGCCCTGGCGGACGCGGTACGACACGGCGCCCAAGTCCCATGGTCCGAGGAGGAGCTGGCCGCGGATCTCCAGGCGCCGCTGGAGTGGTTCGACGCGCTCTACGAGAAGCTCATGGACGCCGGCCACCCGGACGCCCTGGCCTACCACCTGCTGCTCGCGGCGGACCTGCGCTTCCGGGTCGGCGACCCTCAGACGGGGAGAGCCCTGCTCCGGCAGGCACGGCAGTACGCCGTCGGTCGCCCCGCCACCGCCGGCTTCGCCGCACTCCTCGCGGGCGACTGGCGGCTCAGCCCTCTGGGAGCGGCGGAGCAGTGCGGCGCCCTCGCGGAGACGCCGGACATCCGACCGCTGTCCCTGGCGGCCCAGCACTACGCGCGAGCCGAGGCGGCGTACGCCTCGGCACACTCCCAGGCCGGGCGGGCGGCCGCTCTGCTGCGCATCGCGCACATCCGTCGGCTGGAGGGCAGCGCTGCCGAATGCCGTGACCTGCTCGGCCTCGCCCTCGAGGCCGCCGTCTGTGCCGGGGACGGCGGATGCACGGCGCTGATCCGAGTCCACTCGGCGCTCGACCTCATCGAGGCGGGCGAGGCCAAGGACGTGGAAGGGGAGACGGCCGAAGCCGTCGTGAGCTGGGCCACGTCCGTGGGAAGCGCCTCGTGGCTGCGGGGACTGCACCGACTCGTCGTGGACCGCGCCCAGTTCTGGAGCGGGCAGGGATACACCGTCGAGTCCGGACGGGCCTCACGGCTCGCGTCCCTGCTGTCCGCGGACGCGGACGGCGGGCCCGGACACCCCGCGCCCGGCCCGGCGGCGGTCGACCGTCACCGGGCTAGCCATCGACTGGCCGCGCTCGTCCAGACGGACCTGGAGCACCAGGAGCACCTCGACCGCGTCCAGCAGTGCGTCGTGCGCGGCGAGCCGCCGGCACGGGCCGACTGCCTGGGAGTGGTCGAGAGCGCCAAGGTCCTGCACGACCAGGCCTCCCTGCTGCGGGACCCGGATCTGATGGCCGCCTCGCTCTCCTCGACCCGGGCGGCACTCCGCATCGGGGCGAGGCTGCTGACGGACTGGGGCACAGGTACAAGTACAGGGACAGGCGTCGACGCGGCACCGGTGCGGATCGTGCTCGGCATGATCGAGTCCGACCTCGCGTCCTGCCGTCCTCAGGAGCTGCTGTTCCGTTCCCGGCGCGCCCGATCGGCGGGCTTGGAGACGGAGGCCGACCTCCTGGCCCAGGAGGCCCTGGAACAGGCGGAGTCGATTGCGGACCCGCTCTTCCAGCGCCTCGTGCGGCGCACGGCGTACGCGGACCTGCGCCGCATGGACGAGGCCAGAGCGGAGGCGACGGCGGTCGAGCCGCATATGACGGCCATTCAGGCCGCTTCGCTGTGGCTGCGCGTGGGCGAGCCCGAGCGGGCGGCGCCGCATGTGCGGCGCATCGGCGTCGACGGCCCCGGCCCGGCGCAACCGTGGGAGCTGCCCGCGATCCTCGCCGATCTGGAGCTGGCCCGCGGCGCCCACGCCGAGGCCGCGGACCACGCACTGCACGGACTGGCCGCGTTCGAGAAGCACCGCGTCCGGCTGGCCCGCGACGGGCTGCGCGCCTCTTTTGCCGACGACCCGGTGGTAGCCGGTCTCCACCACGCCGCTGTGCTGTCCCTGCTGGAACTCGGCTCGTCCGCGGCCGCGTTCGACCAGGCCGAGCGCAGCCGCGCCGGATTCCTCGACGCCGTCCGCGCCCTCGACTCCGCCGGCGAGGACCAGGACACGCGGACCGCGGTCAGGACCTGGCTGGCCGCCGAGGTGCGGTGGTCCGCGGAGTACGAGGAGCAGGCGGCGGCCCTCCGCCGCGCAGCCGGACCGCGCCGGACGGACGGCCGACGGCGAACTGTTCTGGCCCAGCAGCGCAGACGACGGATCGCCGAGGTGGAACAGGGTCTGGACGCGGCCGAGTCGGCGGTACGAAGGCTCGCTCCCGCCGCGCTCAGCGCCTCGTACGGCCCCGAGCTGCCCGACGCCGACGCGGTCGCCGCCGCCCTGCCCCCGGACGCCGTTCTGCTCACCTACCACCTCTACGACGACGACCTCGTCGCCTGGGCGATGACCCGCCGGACGCTCTGCGCCCAACGCCACAGCCGGTGGGCGCACAGCGTGGTGGCGAGCGCACGCCGCTTCCGCGACTGGTGCGCCGGCAGGGACGGCGGCGACGGGGAAGCCGACGGACACGCACTGGCAGAGCTGCTGCTCGGCGACTTCCGCCGTGAACTCGGCGAGCACAGGCGGGTGATCGTCGTCCCCCCGGCCGGACTCGCGCAGCTGCCCTTCCACGCGCTGCCGTGGTGCGGCGACGTCCTGGCCGCCGGCCACGAGGTGTCGTATCTCCCCGCCGCCTCGCTCCTCACCCGGCTCCGCGGGCTGCCGCCGGAGCGGCCCTGGACAGATCTCCAGGCGCTCCTCGTGGGCTCGCCCGCCACCCACCCCCGTCACAGCATGCCGGACCTGCCGGGCACCGCCGCCGAGGCCGTGGAGCTCGCCCGGCTGCTGCCGCGCAGCCGACTGCTGACCGGCGCCGACGCCACCCTCGCCAACGTGCTGGAGGCGGCGGGGAACTGCGAGCTCCTCCACTTCGCGACCCACGGCGTGATCGACGATCTCGCTCCGCACCGCAGCCGCCTCCCCCTCGCGGGCGACGACCGACTCGGCCTCGCCGACCTGCTGGTCGCGGGCCGCGCCCCGCAGCTGCTCACCCTGTCGGCGTGCGACACCGGGCGCGGCGCCGCCACAGCGGGCGGCGACGTCCTGGGGCTGACGCGGGCGGCGCTGATCGCCGGGGCACGGCACGCCATCGTCTCGCTCTGGCCGGTCCGCGACAGCACCGGCTGCCTCGTCGTCGCCAGGACCTACCGCCGCCTCGCCGCGGACGCGACGGCCTCGGTGGGCACGGCGCTCGTCAGCGCGCAGCGGGAGGTGCGCGAGATGTCCCGCGCGGAGCGGAACGAGGAGTTCCGTGCGCTCACCGCCCAGGCCGGTCTGCGACCGGCCCCTGACGGCCGGGACCAGGCCCGGTCCTGGTCCCAGTCCCCGTCCCGGGACAGCGAGCAGCTGCGTTGCGAGCACGACGACGACCGGCACCCGTACCACTGGGCGCCCTTCATCCACGTAGGGGTATGACATGACGCTGCGCGCGGTGCTGATCGGCGCCCAGACCTTCGGCCTGACGGGAGTGCACACCGATATCGATGTGATGCAGGGAGTCCTGGCGAGGCGCGGCTTCACCGACGTCCGGGTCCTCGTGGAGGACGGGGCCGGCTACGCGGGCATCAAGCAGGCGTTGCGGCAGCTCCGCCGGGACGCCCGCTCCGACGACGGCGTCGTCGTGTACTTCTCCGGACACGGGTCGCTCAGCGGCGATCTCCAGTATCTGGTGCCCGTCGACATCGCGCGCAGCACGCCCTCCGACTTCCGGGGCTATCTCGCCGCGGAGCTGACCGCCGAGATGCGGGCGCTTGCCTCCATCACCCCGAACGTCACCTGCGTCCTCGACTGCTGCCACTCCGGCGGCGCGGTGCGCGAGGCCGCGTACGAGTCGGGCCGCTGGCGGCTCAAGTCGGTGGAGCTGCCGAGAGTCCCGCCGCAGGACGGGCTCGCCCGTGCGGCGGAGCTCGCCCGCCCGGCGCACCCGCTGGTCCAGGACGTCGTCCGGCTGGCGGCATGCCAGCAGGACGGCTCGGCGTACGAGACCGAGATCCGGACCGGCGCCGGCCGCCAGGGAGTGTTCACCGCGGCGCTGGCCGAGCTGCTGGAGGGGCCCGCGGCGCTCTCCATGACCTGGTCGACGCTGATCGCCCGGGTGCGCGACCGCGTCAAGCAGCAGCAGGTGCGGCAGCGGCCGGACGCGGGCGGGCCCTCCGGGCGGCTGACGTTCCGTCTGGAGGAGCCCGCGGAGCCGGAGCGGCTTCCGCTGGAACGGCGGGACGGCCGGTTCGTCGTGCCTGGCGGCGCGGTGTTCGGCCTCGGCGTCGAGGACCGTGTGCGGATGGTGTTCCCCTCCGACTGCCCACAGGAGACTGGACCCGAGACAGGGCGGGAGGCAGGTCAGGAGAGCGTGTCGGCCACCGTGGCGGCGATGGCCGCGGGAGACGCCCTGCTGAGCCCGTCGCCTCCTGCCCACGAGGGCGGTTCGTCCCCAGCGGGATCGCTCCTGGCCGACCTGGCCACGGCGGAGCTGCCGCCGGGCTCGTACGCGCTGCCGCTCCAGGTCCACGACCGGCGCCTCGTGCGCATCGACGGCCAAGGCCCCTTCGTCGACGAACTCCGCAGGAAGCTCGCCGACTCCCCCAGGCTCGCAGAGACCGAGGCCGAGGCCGAGCCGCTCACCGAATCCGGGACTGCGGCCGGGACTGGAACCGAATGCGGGACGGGGGCCGAGACCAGGCCCAGGACCGGGACGTGGACAGCGGCCCCGGCCGGCTCGCTCTTCGCCACGGTTTGCGTGCACAACGGCGAAGCCACTGTGCTGAACCCCGACGGTCTGCCCTTCCGCGAGTCGCTCGAAGCGACGCCCGCGCACGCGTCCCGCCTCCACGCCCTGCTGGAGGAACTGGCCCGGGGCGAGCGTGTGCGCAGCCTCGACAGCCCTGTAGGCGAAGGCCTCCTCCAGGCAGAGGTGGACGTACGGTTCGAGGTCGAGGACCCGGCCGGCGAAGGCTCATGGCGCGTACTGCGACCCTCGCACGACAGCCTGTACGACGGGGATCGCTACCGCGTCAGCGTCGCCAACCACTCCGGGGAGCCCCTGTACTTCTGGGTGCTCGGCGTCGGCCTGAGCGGCCGGAGCGCTCTGGTGACCAACGACCAGCCCAGCGGCTACCGGCTGGAGCCCGCCGGCGCGCCCTTCCGCAGTACGCGTACGACCCCCTCGATCAGGATCCGGTGGCCCAAGGACGTACCCGGCGATGGCCCTCGGCTCGAGACGGTCCATCTCCTCGTGGGCGATCGCATGATGGACCTGAGCGGGCTGACCTCCCGCGAGGCCCGCGACCGGGACGCGCGCGGACCCGACCGGGCCCTCGGGTCGCTGCTTCAGGAGGTGTGGGACGGGGTGCGCGATCAAGAACAGGAGAAGGCCGAGGAGTTCCGCTACCGCCTCTGGACCGTGCACGCCGACGCGTTCGCGAGTCCCCGGCCGGGTCGCCCGTGATGCTGCCGCCGCCGGGCGGAGCGCTGACCGCGGGCGGACGAGGCTCAGGCTCTCGCCGCCTGCGTCCAGGGTGCAGGGGACCCGGTCTCGGCGAGCAACGACGGGGACCCGGTTGCCGCCTCCGACCGGGTCCCCGTCCGCCTCCCCCGGCGCAGCGAGCATGCACCTTCGATTCCGCGTCATGTCCGCAGCAGTGCGGAATGTTCAACTTCCTTGTGGAAACCGGACGTTCGCGGTCGAGTGCGCGCGTTACGATGCCGTACAACACACGTGTCGGGCAGGGCACGGGGCTTGGGGAGGTGCCGTGACGCCGGAGAGGTACGCGGAGAGCCCCGAGCCGGCGGACCGCTGGCCGCCGGGCACCTTCCTGGCTGAGCTGTCCGGTGCCCGCGAGGCCGCGAAGGTCCTGCTGTCGCTGGGAACGCACCGGACGTATGAGGCCGACGAGATCCTTCTTGCCGAGGGCGGGCGCGAGACGTTCGTCCTGCTGCTGCTGAGCGGCGTAGCCAAGGTCACGGCCATCTCGGAGGACGGCGACACCGCGCTCCTGGCGGTACGGCTGGGCGGCGATCTGGTGGG
This sequence comes from Streptomyces sp. NPDC051907, assembly GCF_040681075.1. Classification (NCBI taxonomy): domain Bacteria; kingdom Bacillati; phylum Actinomycetota; class Actinomycetes; order Kitasatosporales; family Streptomycetaceae; genus Streptomyces; species Streptomyces sp. NPDC051907. The sequence goes on from NZ_JBFAYB010000038.1 coordinate 21,658, forward strand.
CGAGTTCGCGGCGCTCGACAACCAGCCGCGGTCGGCGACGGTCACCGCCGCCGGGCCGGTGAGCGTCCGGCGCATCGGGCAGCATGAGTTCCTCGGCTGTCTGGACGGCTATCCCCCGGCCGCTCTGGCCGTCAGCCGCATGCTGGTACGCAAGAACCGCTGGTCGGTGCGGCGCCGGGGCGACTTCGGCAGCTTTCCGGTCGGCACCCGGGTGGCCCGGGTCCTCGTCGACCTCGTCGAGGACTACGGACAGCCGCAGCGCGGCGGCACGCTGATCGGGCCCCGCCTGACCCAGGCCGAGATCGCGGGCCTGGTCGGCGCGAGGGAGCGCCGGGTCCACCATGTGCTCGGCGAACTGGCGGAGCAGGGCGTCATCCAGGTGGGATACAGCCGGGTGACCGTCGTGTCGCTGGAGGGACTGCGCGCCGCCGCCCGGCTCCCGCAGACGGACGACTGACCGCGGCAGCCGGCGAGACCAAGGGGAGTCACGATCGTGAGCGACAACTGGACGGACCCGACGGGGCCGGACGAGGCCGGCGAGCACGGCGAGGCGGGGGCCTTCGCCTACGAAGACATCCTGGCCGTCGCCGACTTCTTCGCGGGCGACGCCGCGGTGCCCAGGGGCGGAGAGCTCGTACGCGACCGGGTCGGCGGCGCCTCCCTGGGCAGCCCTCTCGTCTACGACCTCCCAGCGGGTTCCGGCGACGGCGTCGTCGAAGCGGAGCGGGCGCAGCGCGACGTCCTGGTCTGCTTCCCCTTCGACCTGGAGCGGCTGCCCGGCGGCCGCGGCTACCACGAGGTGACCCTCACCGTCGCGCTCGACCCTGGCCCGCGCGCCCTCGCCCTGCATCCCGCGCCGGGCACGACCGCGGCCGACGGGGCGGAGGTCGCCGCGTTCGGGCTCGGCAAGGACCGGCTCCAGTGGGTGTTCCGGGCGCCGGGGCGAGGCGGAGCGCTGCGCCCCGACGGGCGGTGGGCCCAGGCCGTCGTACGCCTGCCGGCCGCCGCGACCGAGTTGACCGGCAGACTGCGGCTGAGCGCGGTGACCGTCCAGCCGATGCTCGGCGGGGCGTTCCGCCGCCGGGAGGCGGAGACCTCGCACGACACTCCGTTCCGGCTCTCGACGGCCGATCTGTGGTCGGCGGGCGCTCCGCTCGCCCGCGACGAGACCGTGCCGGGGGCCTGGGCGCTGTCCGCCTTCGAGGAGGCCTTCTCGGCGAGCCGCGACGAACTCCCGCCGGGCCGAAGGCGGTTGTGCCTCGCCGTCGACATCGAGAAGTACAGCGCCCGCGACAACGCCGACATGGTCCGGCTCCAGCGGGCGCTGCTGCGGACGCTGCACACGGCCTGCGCACAGGCCCGCATCGCCTGGCAGAGCTGCGGCCGGCAGGCGCAGGGCGACGGCTATCTGCTGGTGTTCGAGCCGGGCATCGACGAGACCCGGGTCGTGCCCGGTCTGCTGCGCGGGCTGGGCGAGGGGCTCGCCACCGCGAACGCCGCGCTCCCCGAGGCGGAGCGGGCGCCGGGCGCGGACGGACCGGCAGAGCCTGCCGGGCAGCGGACTCGGAGCATCCGTATGCGGGCGAGCCTGCACCAGGGCATCGTCCATGAGGCGGACAGCGGTTACGCGGGCTCGGCCGTGGTCACGCTGTTCCGCAACCTGGACTCCGGCCCCCTGCGCGGGGCCCTCGCGGACGATCCCTCCGCCCACCTCGCGGTCGCGTTCTCCGACACGCTCTACGAGGACCTCGTCGCCACCGGCTACGACGGCCTCACGGCCACCGGCTTCCGGCGCACGGAGGTGCACATCGAGTCCAAGGACTTCAGGAGCGTGGCATGGATCAGGGCGCTGCGAGCGTGACGTCGTTCCTGTGACGGCAGGCGTCCGACGGCATACGTCCGACGGCGTTCGTCCGGCAACCCGGCCGGAGGGCGGTCAGCGGCAGCGGCGGTGCTCGATCCGGTGCTGCATCGACACGACGACGTCGTAGACCGGCAGCGGACCGGGGTGCTCGCGGGGGCTGCCGGGTCATGGCGAGGACGGCGCCAGGCCCGCTCTGTACGCGGTGATCACGAGCTGGACACGGTCGCGGGCATCGTTTGTTCGGTCAGCAGCCGCGCCACATGGGTCGTGGCCGTGGCGTGACCGATGAACAGCTCGGCCGCGCCTGGCCGCCGCCCAGTGGCCGACTCGCCGTGCCGCCCGCCTCGACGTGCTGGACAGCGTCACCGCGGACTGACGGCCTGGCCAGCTAGCCGGACCTGCGTCGGCGCGCGCCGCGCAGGTAGTCGCTGGTCTGGGTGAGCCACTGGCCGTACGCCCAGCTCACGACCGGGCTGGGCGTCAACCGGTCGACGATCGGCGGCCGGTAGCGGTAGGTGTACTCCGTGGCGGCGAGCCGCGCGATCGGCGCGACCCTGCGGCGCCGGGCGCGTTCGTAGCCGCGGAGCGTCCGGGACGTGCCGTCGAGGTCGCGGGCGGTCGTATCGGCCAGGGCCGCGGTGAGCGCCCACGCGTCCTCCAGCGCCTGGTTGGCGCCCTGCGCGACGACGGGCGGCATGGTGTGGGCCGCGTCGCCGACCAGGGTGGCGCGGCCCGTGCCCCAGCGGGGCGGGACCCGGTGGGTGTAATGCGGGAACATCTCGATCTCCGCCTCGTCGACCTTCTCCAGTACCAGCGGCGCCGGATCGGCCCAGGCGCCGAAGCGGCGGCGGAGCGCCGGCAGGTGCGGGCCGCTGCTGTCGGTGGTGCACGGGTAGCTGAACCACCATTGCAGCAGGCCCTCCCCCGCCGGCATCAGGCCGCAGAATCCGCTCCGGCCGTTGATCATGATTCCGTGGCGGGGTCCTGTGACGTCGGCGAGGAAGGTCCCGAGGCCCTGCCAGGTGGCCCACCCGGCGGGCGTCGTGGGGTCGTGTCCCCAGAGCTGTCGGCGGACCGCCGAGCGGTGGCCGTCGGCGCCGATCAGGACGTCCCCGGTGGCTGTGGAGCCGTCCGCGAAGCCGACCGTGACGCGTCTCCCGTCGTCGGCGAAGCGGTCGAAGCACCGGCCGTACTCGACGGTTCCGGGCGGCAGCCCTTCGGCCATCCGCTCCAAGAGCGTCCGGCGCGGTACGGTCAGGCTCTCGTGGCCGAGTCGATTCGTCGATGCGAGGACGTCGATCGTATAGAGGCGTTCTCCGGCGTCGGTTCGGGCGTCGATGCCGTCGATGCGGGCGCCCGCGCCGTCGAGGCGCACGCTCGACTCCCGCAGGATGCCGACGCCTCCGGCCCAGACGGTGATCGCGGCGCCCGTGGTGCGCGGCTGCTCGGCGCGTTCGAAGACACGCACGTCATGGCCCGCGGCGAGGGCTCCACGCGCGACGGCCAGGCCGCCGACCCCTGCTCCGACCACCAGAAGTTTCAAGACACTCAGCCTCCTTTGCGGCCGATGAGGCCTTCTGGAAAGAAGCGAATCGCCCTGCCTACACTGTCGGACCGGCACATGTGTACCACTTTTCATGACAAAACGTCAGGAGTGGGTCTATGCACGTAGATACCCCGGATACGAAGCTAGTTCTGGAACGCGGCATCGAACGACTGCTTGCCCTGCAGGACGCCGACGGCTGGTGGTCGCGCTGCCCGGACGCCAACGTCATGGTCGACGCCGTCGACGTGTTCGTCCGCGAACTGCTGGGCGTACGGGACGAGAAGACCATTTCCGCGAGTGCCCGCTGGATCCGGTCGCAGCAGTCCCCGGACGGCGGCTGGGCCATCTATCCGCACGGCCCCGGCGATCTGTCGACCACCGTCGAGGCCTATCTCGCGCTCCGCCTCGCGGGAGACGGGCCGGACCTTCTCCATATGCGGGAGGCCGCCCGATTCGTCAGATCCCAGGGAGGGTTGGCGTCCTGCCGGCTGGAGGCGCGGATCTGGCTGGCCCTGTTCGGCCAGGCCTCCTGGGACAGCGTGCCCACGGTCCTGCCTGAGGTCGTGCTGCTGCCGCCCGCGGCGCCCATGTCCCTGTACAAGCTCTCCACATGGACCCGGCTCGCCCTCGTGCCGCTGGGCCTGGTCCATGACCGGCGGCCGGCGGTCGACCCGGGCTTCCGGCTGGACGAGCTTCACGCCGTGGGGCGCGCGTCGGCCGGGGCCACGCAGGGCTCCCCCGCCTCCCCTCCGCACCTCGCGCAGCTCCTGAACCAGGGCGCGCGCCGGCTCAACCGACTGTCGCCGGGCCCTCTCAGGCGGCGCGCGGTCCGCCGCTCCGTCCAGTGGATCCTCGACCGGCAGGAGGCGGACGGCGCATGGCTGGCGTGCAACGTCGCCTCGGTCTTCTGCCTGCTGGGGCTGTACGCGGCGGGCAGGGACGCGAAGGACCCGGACATCCGGCGGGGTCTGGAGGGCCTGGACGGCTTCGCGGTGTGGCTGGAGTCGCCCGAGGGCCCGATGCGCCGGATGAACTGCATGCCCACACCCGTGTGGGACAGCGCGCTGTGCGTCTGGGCGCTGCTCGACGCCGGGCTTGCGCCGGACCATCCCGCGCTGCTGCGGGCCGCCGACTGGCTGGCGGGCCAGGAGGTCCGCACCCACGGCGACTGGGCGGTGGCGAGGCCGGGCAGCGCGGCCGGCGGCTGGTCGGTCGGGTTCGTCGAGGAGAGCTATCCGGACTGCGACGACACCGCCGTGGTGGTCGAGGCCCTCTCACGGGTACGGCTGGACGACCCGGAGGCGGCCGCGAGCCGGCGCGGCGCGGTCAACCGGGGCGTCAACTGGCTGCTGACGATGCAGAGCCGGGACGGCGGCTGGGCCGCGTACGACGCCGACAACACCTCCCTGATCGCGACCAGGCTGGCGACGCTCGACTTCACCGAGATCACCGACCCGCCGTGCCCGGACATCACCGCCCATGCCCTGGAGTCGCTGGCCGCCCAGGGGCTGCGGGACGACCCGCGCGTCCGCAGAGCCGTGCGGTGGCTCCTGACCCACCAGGAGAAGGACGGCTCCTGGTACGGGCGTTGGGGCGTCAACTACCTCTACAGCACGGGCTCGGCCGTCACCGCTCTGCGCCGCGCCGGCGTTCCGCGGGACCACGACGCCGTACGACGGGCCGTCCGGTGGCTGACCGGCCGTCAGAACGCCGACGGCGGCTGGGGCGAGGACGTGCGGTCCTACGAGGACCCGGAGCGGCACGGACGGGGAGCGTCCACGCCGACCCAGACGGCCTGGGCCCTGCTCGCCCTGCACGCGGCGGGCGTCGCCGCGGCGGACGGCCGCGTCCAGCGCGCCCTGGCCTGGCTCGCCGAGACGCAGAACGCGGACGGCAGCTGGGACGAGGACGCGTTCACCGGAACCGTGCTGCCCCGGCAGTTCTATATGAGCTATCCCATGTACCGCCAGCTGTATCCGGTCATGGCAGTCGGACGTTATTCACGATCATTCTGAGGGGCGTCAGATGAAGAAAAGAATCGTCTCCGCCAACGATCTCACTCAGTACGACGACCTGGCGGACCAGTGGTGGAATCCCCGGGGGCCTTTCACCGCGCTCAGCTGGATCGCGGCGAAGCGCGGCCAGATGATTCCGCCGGCGGCCGGGCCGGGCGCCACGCTGGTGGACGTCGCCTGCGGCGGGGGCCTGCTCCACCCCCATATCCAGGGCAAGGGCTACCGCCATATCGGCGTGGACCAGTCCCAGCGGTCGCTGGAGGTGGCCCGCGCGCACGGCGTCGACGAGACGGTCCACACGGATGTCACCAAACTTCCCTTCGACGACGGGAGCGTGGACGTCGTCGTCGCGGGTCAGTGTCTGGAGCATTTCGACGAGCCCTATGCCGTGGTCGCCGAATGCTGCCGCATTCTGCGGCCCGGCGGATTCCTGCTGCTCGACACCATCGCCGACACACTGCTGGCGCGGATTCTCATCGTCACCCTCACCGAGAACCTCCCGCTGCCGGGCATGGCGCTGAAGGGCACGCACGACCACCGGCTGTTCATCGACCGGATCCGGCTGGCCCTGGTGGCCGAGCACCACGGCGTCCCGCTGCTGATGTACGGGCTCTGGCCCCGGGCCACCGATCTCGTCCCCTGGTTCCTCGGTCGCAAGAAGACCGTCCGCATGGCCACCACGAAGTCCACCAACGTCATGTTCCAGGCGGCCGGCACCAAGCTCGCGCTACCCGGCGAGAGGGGGCGGGCATGACGTCGGCGCAAGCCGCTCCCGGAGCACGTCAGCCCACCCTGGCCGCCTGGATCGTCGCCTCCGGGCCGCCCCTGCTCCTGGTCATCGTCCTCCAGGGCGCGTACGCGGTCTCTGCCGCCCACCACAGCGGCGACCTGTCGCCCTGGCGGGTCGCGCTGACCCTCCTCGTCCTGGTGCCCGACTGCGCCGGACGGCGTTTCGTCAACGACTACGAGGACTACGTACGCGGGCTCGACCGGCCCGACGGGGTGCGGCCGCAGAGCTCGCTCGCCCTGGGACTGGACATGCGGCGGCTGCGCACCGTCGGCCTCGCCTGCTTCGGCGTCGCCTGGGCCGGCCTCGCGGTGCTCGCGGTCACCACCAGCCTGTGGCTGCTGCCGTTGATCGCCCTGTGCTATCTGGCGTACTTCAGCTATGCGGGCGGGCCCCGGCCGCTCGGCCACCGGGCCATGGGCGAGCTGCTCGACTTCGTCGTGACGGGCGCCGGCGTCACCCTCGTCCTCGCCTGGCTGAACGTCGGGCACGTGGACGGCACGATCGTCCTGGCGTCGCTGGGCCCCGGGTTCCTCTTCGCCGGTCTGATGCTGCACAACAACGCGCGGGACGTCGACAAGGACCGGGCGGCCGGCAAGACCACGCTCCCCCACGTCGTCAGCCCCGCGGTGACCAAGGCCCTCTACGCCTGCTGCCTCCTCGGGTTCTACCTCGTCGTCCTCGCGCTGGCGCTCCGGCTGGACTCGGCGGCCCTCCTGCTCCCCCTGGCGACGCTGCCCTGGGCGGCGGGCCTGGTGTGGTCCGTGTCGCGGTCCCGTATCGGGCCGGAGATGATCTCGTGGGCCTGGCTCTACCACCTGATGATCGTCGACTTCGTGCTCTTCTCGGTCGGAGCGTGGCTCTGAGATGGGCGCCGAGAGCAGCCCGCCTGGGGCAGAGGACACCAAGCCGGCCGGGGTCGGCGACGACTTCCCCGCGCTGCGCGGCGATCTGGCCCGCGTCCACGACAGAGTGCTGGGGTCCCTCACGACGGGCGACCGGCGGATCGACGAGGCGCTGCGCCATCTCGCGGGACGGCCGGGCCGGTACCTTCGGCCGAGTCTGACCCTGGCCTCCGCGTATCTCGTCGCCGGCGAGGCGCCCGTGTCCGAGCGGACCGTCACCGCGGCGGCCGTCGTGGAGACGCTCCATCTGGCCACGCTGCACCACGACGATCTGTGCGACCGGGCCGCCGAGCGCCGCGGGGCGGCCACGGCCAACGCGCGCTACGGAGACGGTGTGGCGCTCGTCCTCGGCGACTATCTGCTGACGACCGCGCTGGGCCAGGCCGCCTCGCTGGGCGCTGAGGAGTCCCGGGCGGCGGTCAGGTGCGCGCAGCGCATCTGCGTGGGCCAGCTGATGGAGCTGCACGACGCCGGCTGCCCGGAACGCTCGGTGGAGAGCTATATGGCCTCGATCTCCGGGAAGACCGCCGAGCTGCTCTCCCTCAGCGCCCTGCTGGGCGGTCGGACGGCGGGGGCGAGCAGCCGCCAGACCAAGGTGCTGGCCTCCTTCGCGTTCGAGCTCGGCGTGGCCTTCCAGATCTGGAACGACGTACGCGACCTTCGGCCCCCGGCGGGCGCCGCGGCGCACAGCGCCGACCTCTCCAACGGCGTCTACACCCTGCCCGTCATCCACGGGCTGCACCGGGCGGGCGCCCGGCTGCGCCCTTTGATCGGGCCGGACGCCGGCCCCGAGGCCGTCGCGGAGGCGATCTGGGTCCTTCAGGACAGCGGCTCCGTGGCCAGAGCCGTGGCGAGTGCGGATCAGCATCTGCGGCAGTCCCTCGACGAACTCGACGCTCTGGACGGCGCGTTCTACGACGCTTCCCAGCGGATCCTGCGGACCGTGCGGCTGCTGCTCCCGGAGGTGGACGCCCTGGCCGGCCCCCGCCCGCACTCGCCGGACGTCCGCGGCACGGCCTGCTCCTCGTGGGAGGACGGCCGATGAGCCAGAGCATGCCCACCCTCTCCCCGCGCCGGGTGCTCCAGTTCGCCCTCGACCCCTTCACCGGGATGATGGACGCGTACCGCGCGCACGGCTCGGTGGTGGGCGTCGGATACGGCTCGCAGCGCACGACGTTCGTCTTCGGACCGGAGGCGAACGCCTTCGTCTTCGCCAACCCCTCGCTCTTCTCCTGGCGCGACTCGTTCGAGGTGATGCTGCCGGTCCTAGGCGACACCGCGCTGCTCGTCACGGACGGCCCGGACCACCACAGGCGGCGCCATCTGACGCTCCCCGCGTTCCACCGGCGGCGCATCGACGCATACGTCCGGCTGATGGCGCGGAACACGGCGGCGGCCGTGGAGACCTGGCAGAGCGGCCGCCGACTCGACCTCTACCAGGCGCTGCGCTCGGTGATCCGCTGCAATACGGTCGAGGCCCTCTACGGCGCCCGGCTGGCGGCGGACAACCAGATGATCGGCGCCCGGCTGCAGATCGCGCTCGACTCCACGGACCTCCCGCTGGGCATGCAGCTCTTCCTGGCGGGGATCCCCAACCCCATGACGGCCAGGGCGAGAAGGGCCCGCCGGCAGGTGGCCGCGAGGGTGCAGGCCGAGATCGGCCGCCGTCGCGCCCGAGAGGCGGGGGCGGCGAGGGCGGGAGGCTGCCCGGTCGACGGAGGCGAGGGAGGCGACGGGCTGGCGATGCTGCTGGCCGCGCGGGACTCCGAGGGCCGCAGCCTGGCCGACCGCGAGCTCGAGGATCAGGTGATCAGCCTGATCGTCGCGGGGTACGAGACGACCAGCGCGGCCATGGGGTGGACCGTGCACGCGGCGCTCAGCACCCCTGGTGTGTGGGACGACGCCCGCAAGGAGGTCGACTCCGTGCTCGGGGACGCCGAGCTCACCGGCGAGGCGCTGGAGCGGCTGCCCTATGTGGACGCGGTCGTGCAGGAGGCCCTGCGGCTTCATCCGCCGGTCGTGGTCCTGCCCCGGGTCGCCGCCCAGGACTTCGAGTTCGCCGGGCACACCATCCGGGCCGGCCGACGGCTGGCCATCAGCCCGTACGTCACTCACCGGATGCCCGAAGTGTGGCCCCAGGCGGCTCAGTTCCTGCCCGAGCGCTGGAGTCCCGGGCACCCCGCGCACCGCCCGGCGACGCCGTCGACGTATCTGCCCTTCGGCGGCGGCGCGCACCGGTGCATCGGCTCGCCGTTCGCGACGGCCGAGCTGAAGACGATCCTGATCGAGCTGCTGCGGCGGACCGAGCTGCGGCTGGAGGCAGAGGCGACTCCGGCCAGCATCATGGCCATGCGGCCCCGCCGAGGAGTTCCCGTTGTCGTGCGACGCCGAACGTGAGGGGGACAGTTGAGAATCATCGTGGTGGGTGGTGGGATCGCCGGTCTCGTCACCGCTCTGAGCCTGCACACGGCGGGGTTCGACCCGCTCGTCCGCGAGTCCGCCCGAGAGATCCACGCGGTCGGCGTCGGCATCAACCTGCTGCCCCACGCCGTACGCGAGCTGACCGAGCTGGGGCTCGGCGACGAGCTGGCCGCCATCGGACTGCCGCCGAGGGAGCTGCTCTACTGCGACCGGGCAGGCGAGCGGGTGTGGTCGGAGCCTCTCGGCGTCGTCGCCGGCTACCGCTGGCCGCAGTACTCGGTCCACCGCGGGCGGCTGCAGATGATGCTGCTGGCGGCGGTACGGCAGCGGATGGGCGAGGACGCCGTCCGCACGGGCATGTCGTTCCAGCGCTTCGAGCCGCGCCCGGCCGGCGTGCGCGCCCACTTCGTGGACCGCCGGTCGGGGGCGGAGTGCGTCGAGGAGGCGGACGTGCTGATCGGCGCGGACGGCATCGACTCGGCGCTACGGGCCCAGCTGCACCCCGGCGAGGGGGCCACGCACTGGAACGGCGTCCATATGTGGCGTGGCGTCAGCGAGTACCCGCATATCCTCGGCGGACGCACGATCGTGGTGGCGGGGGGCCGGCCGGGATCGAAGTTCGTCGCCTACCCCATCGTGGACCCACCGGGCCAGGGCCAGAACGCGCTGATGAACTGGGTGCTGGAGATCCGCAGGGAGGACGGTCCGGGAGCGCTCGACCGGTCCAACCGCCCGATCCGGACCGGCGAGGCGCTCGAGCGCCTCGCCGACTGGAAGCTGCCGTGGATCGACCTGCCCGCCCTGATAGGCGCGTCCACCGGGATCTACGAGTACCCCATGCTCGACCGGGATCCGCTCCCCCGGTGGAGCTTCGACCGGGTCACACTGCTCGGCGACGCCGCGCATCCCATGTTCCCGATGGGCATGAACGGCGGATCGCAGTCGATCGTCGACGCCCGGGTGCTGGCCTGGTGCCTCACCCGGCAGGCCGACCCGGCCCGGGCGCTGCTGCGCTACGAGGCGATGCGCCGGGAGCCGCTGAACCGACTGGTGCTGGCCAACCGGCAGCTGGGCCCGGAGAAGATCATCGCGCTGGCCGAGGAGGTCGGCGGGGAGCTGCCGCGGGAGCGGGCGGAGAGCGTGTCGCGGGAGTACAAGCGGCTGGCCGGCTGCACGGCCGAGGGGCTCAACGACCGGCACTCCTGGTCGACGTCGCCGGTCAGGCTCCGGTGAGCGAGGCGTGGCGGCGGCGCGGGCCTCGGGCGGCGCGGCGCCGCGAACTCGTCGAACGGCGTTGCGCGAGCGGCTAGGAGGGACGAGAGTCGGGTGTCGGCCGACCGCGTCGCGACAGCGGCTCGCCCGTGATACCGGACAAGAGAGGGCACGCTCCGATGCGCAGCGTCTACGTCATCGCTCACCCGGAGGCGGCGCACCATGTCGAGGGGGTGGTCGGCGGGTGGCACGATTCGCCTCTCACGCCCGGCGGCAGGCGCGCGGCCGCCTCCATCGCCCAGGCGCTGCGGTCCGAGATCCCCGAGGGCGCCGAGGTGGAGCTGTTCTCCTCGGACTTGCGGCGTGCCCAGCAGACGGCCGACGCGGTGGCCGGTGTGTTCGGAGTACGCGCGATCCTGGATCGCAGACTGCGGGAGAAGTCCTACGGAGAGGCGGAGGGAAAGCCGCAGGAGTGGCTGGCTGGACCGGCGGTTCGTCCCGCCGCCGGCGGTCGGGGACCGGATGGGACACCACGAGGGTGTGCGGGGCGCGGAGACGCGCGGGGCGTGCGCGCGGCGCGTCTACGCGGCCATGGGCGAGATTCTGGGGCGCGCAGGCGAGCAACAGGTCATCGTGACGCACGGTTTCGCGCTGACCTTCGTCGTGGCGTCCTGGATCGGGATGCCGTTCGAGTCGGTGGGCTCCGTCAGCTTCCGGGCGCCCTCCGGCAGTATCACGCTGCTGCGCGAGGACGACTTCTTCCACAATCGCCAGGTCGTCAGCGTCGGCGACACCCGCCATCTGGCGGGGTGAGCGGGCTTCCCCGCGCGCGTCGAGAGGACGGCGATCGCCGCCCGCGCCCCTGTGACCTGCGCCTCCACACCCCCTCCCGGGGCTAAATCAGTACGCGGCACAGCCTCCCGCACGTGACAATCAAGGCTCACCAACGGGAGGAACCCATGAGCCAGGCATCCCTGACTCTCCACGACCTGCTGCCGCCGCAGGAGCTGGCGGCGGCCCTCGACGCGGGGCATGTCACGCGCAAGCCGCACCCCGAACTGCCGCTGTCCATCTACACGTACACCAGGACATGCCAGTACGAGCGGGTGTGGAACCGGGTGACCACGCGCTGCCGCGGGCTGGTCGCCGACGACGCCACCGGCGAGATCGTCGCGCTGCCGCTGCCGAAGTTCTTCAACGTCGGCGAGCACGAGGCCGGGCAGCCGTACGCGGCGCCTCTCCCGGACGAGCCGTTCGAGGTGTACGACAAGGTCGACGGGAGCCTCGCGGTGGTCTTCCACTACGCGGGCCGGTGGCGGGTCGCGTCCAAGGGGTCGTTCATCAGCACCCAGGCCACCTGGGCGCAGCGCCTGCTCGACGGCAAGGACACCTCCGCGCTGACGCCCGGGACGACCTACCTCGCCGAGATCCTGTACCCGCAGAACCGGATCGTCGTCGACTACGGCGACCGCCGGGACCTAGTGCTCCTCGCCGCGTTCGCCAAGGACGGCACCGAGGTCCCGCTGGGCGAGGCCGCGTCCGGCTGGAAGGGCATCGGCTCGGTCGTCACCGTCTGGCCGGCGATGCCGCTCGCCGAGCTGCTCGCCCTCGCCGAGTCCAACCAGCTGCCCGGCGGCCTGGCCGCCACGGGCACCGACGCGGAGGGCTTCGTGCTGCGCTTCGCCTCGGGCGTACGGGCCAAGGCCAAGCTGTCCGAGTACGTACGGCTCCACAAGGTGCTCACCGGAGTCACCGAGCGGGACGTCTGGCGCGGTCACGGTATTCAGCGCTTCGCCTCGCTGCCCGCCAAGCAGGTGGCCCAGGCGCTCGGCTGCTCGGCGGCGGACGTCGAGGAGTCCGGCGGCAAGCCGCTGGACCGGCTGCTGGAGCAGGTGCCCGACGAGTTCGACGCCTGGGTGCGCGAGGTGATCGCGCGGATCGAGGCCGACGTGGCCCGCCAGGAGCGGGCGATCGACGAGGCGTACCAGTCGCTCGTGCATCTCGCCGGCGACCGGGGCGCGTTCGCCCGTGCCGCGCGGGCGCTGCCCGACGCCGCCGTACGCCCCGCCATGTTCCTGCGCCTGGACGGGCGGCCGACCGAGCTTGTGACGTACCGTTCCGCCCGGCCTGAGGCGGCCGACCCGTTCACATCCGACGAGGAGAACTGACCGTGCCCGTAGTACACGTCATGACGGGGCTGCCCGCCTCGGGGAAGACGACGGCGGCGCGCAGGCTGCAGGCGGAGTCCGAGGGCCGAATGCGCCGCGTCAGCCTCGACGACCTGCGGGCGATGCTCGACGTCCCGGCCCCCGAGCGCGGCCGCTCCTACAAGCACGAGCAGACCGTGCTGGCGATCCAGGACGCGGCGGTGCGGGCGGCCGTCGACGACGGCTTCGACGTCGTCGTGGACAACACGCACCTGACGCCCCACATCCCCAAGCGCCTGAAGGCAGCGGTCGCCGGACAGGCCGTCTTCGTGGTGCACGACTTCACCGACGTGCCCGCCGAGGAGTGCGTCCGGCGCGACGCGGCGCGCGAGCGGACGGTCGGCGAGGAGATCATCCAGATCCTGGCCGACAAGCACGCGAAGTCCCGGCGGGGCGGCTGGCGGCTCACGGCCGCGTGGCTGAACGACGAGCCCTCCGTGGAGCCGTACACCGCCGATCCGGCGCTCCCCTCGGCGGTCATGTGCGACATCGACGGCACGCTCGCGATCCGCGGCGACCGCGGTGCGTACGACTTCACCCGCTGCGACGAGGACGTCCTCAATGAGTCGGTGCGCGGGGCCCTGCGCTCCTTCCAGCGTGCGGACGGCGACGTCGTCGTCCTGCTGTCGGGCCGGGGCGAGGAGCACCGGCCGCTGACGGAGGCCTGGCTGGCGCGGCACGAAGTCCCCTACGACGAACTGTGGATGCGCGCGGCGGGCGACCAACGCCGCGACGACGTCGTGAAGGCCGAGCTCTTCGACCGGCACGTCCGCACCCGCTACGCGGTGCGCGTATCCCTCGACGACCGCGACCGCGTGGTCGCCGTCTGGCGCCGTATGGGCCTGCCCACCTGGCAGGTCAACTACGGCAACTTCTAAGGGAGTTCCCGCCGGGTTGGCCCCTGCGGCGGCGGAGCGCCCGCTCCGCCGCCGCAGCGCCCGCCCGGCCAACCGCCCGCCCGGCCGCAAATAATCGCGTGCCGTCGTCGGGACCGAGTCATACACTCGCCTCATCGCGCACGGACATCCGTCCGGGGCGCGCTTCGACAAGCGAGGGGAGCCGACCGTGCGTTACCGCACCGCTGTCGTCGTTCCCCCGTCACGGTACGACGTGATTCTGATGTCTCCGTGCTTCCAGTGCCGGCTGCGCGGCCGCCGCTGGACTCCGTGACGAACGTCTGTCGCCTCACTTCACGCTCTGACCGGGTGAGCAGTTCGGCCGGGTACGCCCCGACGCCGTCCTGAAACACTCCCTGCCGCAGCCGAAGTCGACGCTGCGTCAAGGGGATGCCTCCCCGCTCGGCCGCAGTCCGTTCCGTCCGTGAATCGCGCCGCCCTGTTCTCCTCGTCCTGAAAGGCCTCGGGCCGTGCGCACCGACCTGCACCGTCGTCCCACCACTCCACTGACCAGCGTCCGCAATCTGGGCATCCTCGCCCACGTCGACGCCGGCAAGACCACCGTCACGGAGAGGATCCTCTTCCTCACCGGCGCCGTCCACAAGCAGGGAGAGGTCCACGACGGCACGACCGTCACCGACTTCGACTCGCAGGAGCGCGACCGTGGGATCACCATCTTCGCCGCCGCGGTGAGCTGCGACTGGGACGGTCACCGGATCAACCTGATCGACACACCGGGCCACGTCGACTTCTCCGACGAGGTCGAGCGCTCGCTGCGGGTTCTCGACGGCGCGATCGCGGTGTTCGACGCCGTGGCCGGCGTCGAGCCGCAGAGCGAGTCGGTGTGGCGGCAGGCGGACCGGCACGGCGTGCCGAGGATCGCGTTCGTCAACAAGCTGGACCGCGCCGGCGCCGACCTCGACGCGGCGGTCGCCTCGATCCGGGAGCGGCTGCACACGGTCCCGCTCGTGGTCCAGATGCCGATCGGGCAGGAGGACGGGTTCACCGGGGTGGTCGATCTGCTGCGCATGCGCGCGCTGGTCTGGGCGACCGGCCGCGACGCGTACGAGGAGGGCCCGGTGCCCGACGGTCTGCTCGACGAGGCGCGCCGGCGCCGCCGTCGCCTCGAGGAGGCGGTGGCGGAGCTCCATCCGGTCGCGCTGGAGGAGTTCTGCGAGCAGTCGACGGTCTCGGCGCAGACCCTGTCCGCGGCGCTGCGGGATCTGACCGGCAGCGGCGAGGGCGTGGTCGTGCTGTGCGGGTCGGCCTACCGCAACCGCGGGATCGAGCCGCTGCTGGAAGCCGTGGTGGCCTACCTGCCCTCCCCGTCGGACGTGCCGCCGGTGCGGGGCACGCTGGGCGACACGGTCCAGGAGCGGGCCGCGGATCCGGCGGCGCCGTTCGCCGGGCTGGTCTTCAAGGTGAACTCGACCGCCACCGGCCGGCTCTCCTATCTGCGGGTGTACTCGGGAACGGTCCGCAAGTCAGACACCGTCCTCGACGCGGGAACGCGCCGCACTGAGCGGATCGGGCGCATCCTGCGGGTGCAGGCCGACCGGCACGCGGAGGTCGACCAGGCGAGCGCCGGGGACATCGTCGCCGTGATCGGGCTGAAGACCGCCCGCGCGGGGACGACGCTGGCCGCGCCCGGCGCGCCGCTGGTCCTCGAGCCGCCCACCACGGCGGATCCCGTCGTCTCCGTGGCGATCGAGGCTCGCAGGAGCCTCGACGTCGACCGGCTGGCGTCGGCTCTGGCGCGGCTGGTCGAGGAGGATCCGTCCCTGGTGGTCCGGACCGACTCCGAGACTGGGCAGACCGTCCTGTCGGGCATGGGCGAACTGCACCTCGAGGTCGCGGTGGAGAAGGTCCGGCGCGCCCACGGGCTGGACATCGGCGTCGGCCGGCCGCGGGTGTCCTACCGCGAGACGGTGGCCGCCGGTGTGACCGGCCTGGTGTACCGGCACGTCAAACAGGAAGGAGGCGCAGGTCAGTTCGCTCATGTCGTCGTGGACGTCGAGGCGCTGGAGCCCGCGGCCGACGCGTCCGACCCCTCCGGCGTGGCCGGGGACGGCACGGGCGGCGGCGCGGAGGGCTTCGTGTTCCGCTCGACCGTCACCGGCGGCCGGGTGCCGCAGGAGTACGTCCGCGCGGTGGAGGCCGGATGCCGGGACGCGCTCGCCGAGGGTCCCCTCGGCGGTCACCCGGTGACCGGCGTGCAGGTCACGCTGACCGACGGAGCGACCCACTCCAAGGACTCCTCGGAGATGGCGTTCCGCACGGCGGGCCGGTTCGCGCTCCGGGAGGCGCTGCGCGCCAGCGCGATGGTCCTTCTGGAACCGGTGGTCGAGCTCACGGCCACCGTGCCGGAGGACGCCGTGGGCGGCGTCCTCGGCGACCTCGCGGCACGCCGCGGCCGGGTCTCGGGCCAGACCGTGCGCGCCGGCACGGCGGTGATCACGGCGAACGTGCCGCTGGCCGAGCTGTTCGGCTACGCGTCCCGACTGCGCGGCCGGACCCAGGGCCGCGGCACGTTCACCACCCGGGCCACGGGCTACGCCCCGGTCCCGGCAGGGGTGTCCGACGGCATCCTGTCGCGGTAGCGCCCGACGGCGGCCCCGCCCTCCTCTGGGCGGGGCCGCCCCGTCCGTGCGGGGAGGTCCCGTCGGCGCCGGGCTCTTCGGGAGCCGCGCGTCCGTGCGGCCGTTATGGCTCGCTGCGATCAGCGGGCAGGATCTGGGTCCATGAGGCTTCTGGTGCTGGGCGGCACATGGTTCCTGGGCAGGCACATCGCGGAGCGCGCGATCGGCCGCGGCTGGGATGTGACGACCTTCAACCGCGGCCGCTCCGGCGTGGACGTGCCCGGCGTCGATCGGGTGCGCGGCGACCGGACGGTCGTCGACGACGTCCAACGGCTGCTGGCCCACGGCCGCTGGGACGCCGTGGTCGACACGTCCAGCACGGACCTCTCGCCGCGGGACGTGCTGCTGGCCGCCTCGACGCTGCGGGACACGGCGGGGCGCTGGGTGCACGTCTCGACGGTGTCGGTGTACGCGGGCTGGCCCTGTCAGCCGCTGAGCGAGGAGTCCGAGCTGCTGGAGTGCCCCGCGGACGCGGACGAGATGTACGGGGGCGCGGGCGAGGACGGCAGCCCCACGCCGTACGGACTCCACCAGGCGGTGCCGTACGGGCTCCACCAGGCGGGCGCGGAGCGCGCCGTCGAGGAGGCGTTCGGCGAGCGCTCGGTCTTTCTGCGGCCGGGCGTCGTCCTGGGCCCCGGCGAGTATCTGGGCCGGCTGCCCTGGTGGCTCAACCGGGCGCGCAGGGGCGGCCGGCTTCTGGCGCCCGCCCCCGCCGACCGGCGCATCCGGCCGGTCGACGTCCGGGACGCGGCGGCGTTCGCGCTGGACCAGGCAGCAGGCGCCGCGAGCGGCGGCTTCAACCTCGTGCACCCTGAGGGGATCGCGTTCGGGGACTTCGTCGCCGCGTGCCTCAGCGTGACGGGCGGCGCAGGCGGGGCCGGCAGGGCAGACGGCGCGGGCGAGCCCCAGTGGGCGCAGCCCGAACTGCTCGCCGAGCACGGCGTGCGGCCGTGGACCGAGCTGCCGCTGTGGCGTACGGAAGCGAGCGCCTGGGCGGTCGGCTCCCGCCGCGCCGTCGCGGCCGGGCTGCGCTGCCGCCCCGTCGCCGACACGATTCGGGACACCTGGTCCTGGTGGGAGGGCGGCGGCCGTCCCGTCGGCCATCCGCGGTGGGCGGAGCACGGACTCGCCCCGGACAAGGAGGCGCGGATCCTCGCCGCTCTCTGATCGGGTACGCCGAGCGGTCGTGCCGCGGGCGTGGCGAGGCCCCGCCGTGCGCAGTGCGGGCGGGGTCTCGCAGCATGCGGTGCGCAAGGGGGGAGGTGCACCGCGGTACCGGCGAGCGGGTGCCGGCGAGTCGGACAGTACGCGCCGAGCTGGCCGAAAAGGAACCCTTGTGCAGGGGTGGGATTCGGCGGGTTCCGGGGCGGCGGCGCACCGTCGCCGGGACCGGGCCCGACCGCCGTCGCCGACGCCCGTACCGCGGCTGCCCGGCGGGTCCGGCCGGCGTCAGCGAGCAGCCGACCGGTCGCGCCACCGGCCGATGCTCCACCGGCCGCGGAGCTTGTCCACGAGGGGGTACTTCTCCCGTTGTTCGCGGGTCTGACGGTCCAGCTCCTCGCTGAGCCGCTTGAAGCGCTGGTCCACGTCCAGCTCGTCCAGGATGCGGTCGATCTCGGCCAGCAGGGCGCCGTGCAGCTGCCACTGGCGCGGATGCTCCCGCACGCCGTCGAGGAGCAGATGAGCGACGATCTCCCGGCTGTCGCGGCTCTCGGCGAGCTCCTGTGCGAGCTGCTCCTCGGCCTCGTCCGCGTTGGCGCTGACCTGTGTGGTGATCAGTTCCGCGAAGCTCTCGACCGCGCGGGCCATGTGCGTGAGGAGCTCCTGGAGGGCGGCCGCTGTCTCCTCGTCGAAGAGCGGCTCCTGCGTGCGCTTCTTGGCGAGGTCGGTCAGGGTGCGGCACACCGTGCGCAGGACGACGGCGGAGATCTCGAGGGTGTCCAGGCCGGTGCGCAGCACGACGCGGTAGAGCAGGCCCTCCTTGACGCGGGGATTGAGCCGGAGGCTGTCCTCCGCCTGGCGCAGCGCCGCGTCCACTTGGACGATGTCGTGGTCCAGCCGCCGCGCCTCGTGCAGCCGGGCGGCGGCCTCCTCGACCGACGTATGGCCGCGCACCTCCTCCGCGAGGCTCAGCAGCAGCCGCCGCATACGGCCCGCGAGGTCCTCGATGGCCTCGCTGGCGGGCTGCACCCATACCGGAGGCACGAACAGGACGTTGAACAGGAGTCCGACGACGGCTCCGATGACCGTCTCCAGCACCCGGTCCCAGGCCGTGGCCGCCACCCGGGTCACGCCCAGTACCAGCATGGCGCTGATCGCCACCTCGGGCACGAACTCGCCCGCGCGCACGAAGCGGCCGATCACCAGGGAGGCGAGGATGACCAGGCCCAAGCTCCACCAGGTGAGGCCGACCAGGGCGCTGAACCCGATGGCGATCACCACTCCCGCCACCACCGAGTTCACCCGTCGGATGCCGGTGGTGAGGGTGGTGTAGAGGGTCACCTGCACGACCAGCAGCGCGGTCAGTGGGGCCGTCAAGGGCGCGGGCTCGCTGCTCAGCAGCAGGGCGATGACATACGCGACGACGGCGGCCAGGGTCGATCTGACCGTCTGAACGACCACGGGCTCTTTGCCCCGCCGGACGAGATTCAGCAAGGGGTCGGCGACTTCACGCACCCTTGGTCCCTTCCCTCTCGCCCGCACCGCAGGCGCCATCGGCCGCACGGTCACCCGTGCGCCCGCCGATGCGTCCGCGACGGGTCCCGATGAGTCCACGACAGGCCCCCGACAGGTCCCCGACGCGTCCGTCGTCCGTCCCCCGTGCGGGCCGGCGCGTCGCGCAGCGCACGGATATCCCCGTGCGCGCACCCATGGCGCCCTGCGATCCTCGGGTCCATGTCCACGTTCGAAGATCTTGTAGCCGAAGGCGAGTCCGTGCCGACCGAGGGCTGGGACTTCTCCTGGTTCGCCGGTCGCGCGACCGAGCAGCGTCCGTCCTGGGGGTATGCGGCGCTGCTGGCCGAGCGGATGGGGAAGGCCGAGGCAGGGCTCGACATCCAGACGGGCGGCGGCGAGGTGCTCGCCTCGGTCCCCGTCGCCCCGCCGGTGCTGGCCGCGACGGAGTCCTGGCCGCCGAACGCGGAGATCGCCCGGCGCAATCTGAGCAAGTTCAACGCCACCGTCGTCGAGGTCGAGGACACGGCGGACCTGCCGTTCCCGTCGGCGTCGTTCGATCTCGTGGTCAGCCGTCACCCGGTGGTCGTCCGCTGGGACGAGGTGCACCGCGTCCTGCGGCCGAACGGCACGTACCTCGCTCAGCACATCGGCTCGGGCTCCGTACGCGAGCTGACCGAGTTCCTGATGGGCCCCCAGCCGGCCCCCGCTCCCCCGCCCCCGTTGACCACCGTGCCCAGCTCGACCGCGATGACGGCGGCGGCCGAGGCGGAAGCGGCGGGTCTGGACGTCGTCGACGCGCGCCAGGAAGCGCTCAGGATGGAGTTCCACGACATCGCCGCGGTCGTCCACTTCCTCCGCAAGGTGATCTGGATCGTCCCCGGCTTCACCGTGGACGCCTACCGCGACCGCCTGGCGGAGCTCCATCGGTTCATCGAGCGCCACGGCGCCTTCGTGGCCTATGCGCAGCGCTTCCTCATCGAGGCGAGCAAGCGCGCCTGACCACGCGGTATCCGCGCCCCGCCCGCCCCATCTGAGTACCTCC
This sequence comes from Streptomyces sp. NPDC051907, assembly GCF_040681075.1. NCBI lineage: Bacteria > Bacillati > Actinomycetota > Actinomycetes > Kitasatosporales > Streptomycetaceae > Streptomyces > Streptomyces sp. NPDC051907. The sequence continues at coordinate 41,868 of NZ_JBFAYB010000038.1, forward strand.
CTGAGTATCCGCGCTCAGGGCGGCGCCGGTCGAGAAGAGAACACTGGGACCATGACCCTGTCACCGCCCGCCGGTCCTCCGCAGTTTCCGCCGTACCCGCAGCACCCCGCGCCGCTTCCGCCAGCACGCCGGCGAGGCGGTCGAGCGGCCGCGGCGGCCGGGGCGGGGGCGCTGGTCCTCGCCCTGATCGCCGGCGGCGCGTGGTGGCTGACGCGCGACGAGGGCGCGCTGGCCGGCCAGCCCCGGGTGACGGACGAGGCGGCCGGCCTCTCGTACGCGATACCCGACGGCTGGGAGCAGCACGAGAAGGGCGACCTGGTCTCCGCCTTCACCTCGTCGATCTCCCAGACGAGCGACTCCGAGACGAGCGACGCCCCGAGCGACGGCGGCGCGAAGGACCGCGACGAGGACGAACAGGGCGGCGTCGTCCTCGCCGGCCGGGCCGGGCCCCTGCGGGAGTCCGAGCTGAAGCAGCAGACGGAGAGGGCCGCCAAGTCCAACGCGGTGTTCTTCTACCCGGATGGAAGCTCCAGCGTCGAGGAGTCCCGGGCGACGAAGGTGAGCGACCGCCCCGCCCACGCGGTGACGATGAAGGTGGACGACGGCGACGGCAACACCAGCCGCCTCCGGATGACCGTGGTCAGGGTGAGCGACAGCCGCTCGGCCTTCCTGATCGGCATCGCGCCGGACGGGACGGCCGAACAGGACGAGGTAGTCGCGGTACTGGAGAGCGCCGCGGTGAGCTGACCGGCGCAGGCGAACGCCCGCGCTCCGCAGGCCAGGCACCTGGGCGAGGTCGCTGGGCCAAGTCAGCCGGGGCCAGGTCGCGGGGTCAGGTCAGCCAAGCCAAGCCACCGAGCCAGGCGAGCCGGGGCCAGGTCGCCGAGCCGGGCCGCCGAGTCAGGTCAAGTGGGCCAAGCCGCCGGGCCGAGTCAGCCGGGCCAGGTCGCCAGGCCAAGCAGCCGAGGCCAGGCCCAGCCAGGCCACTGGGCGTGCCGTCGACCAGCCGCTCGTCACGGCGGCTCCACGCGCCGCCCCCGCCCAGCTGCTCCAGCAGGGCCGCGCGGGCGGCGGCGCCGCCGGGCACCAAGGCGACTATCGCCCAGCCCCGATCGTCAGCCAGGGCCAGGTCGCCGAGCCAGGCCAACCGAGCCAGTCCGCCCCGCCAAGTCAGCCCCGCAGCGGCCCCGCTCATCCGCACGGGTGCACTGTCTCGGCTTCGCCGTGGGCAGGCTCCCCAGTGCTCCACGGCGCCCGAGCTCACGCGGAGGGCAACCGGCCCGCGAGCGGCCCCCGCGCCCTCGGGGACGGCGGTCGTCCCGCGCGCGGACCGCGCGAACGTGCTCCGTCGAGCCGTACACCTGCACACAGCGGACGACACAGGAGTAGGCCATGACAGCGGACCGGCACGGGCACCCGATGAGCGAGACGAGCGCCGACGCCCTTGCCCACTATGAACAGGCCGTGGAGGACCTGCTGTTCTTCCGGCCCGCGGTCGTCGACTCGACGCAGTCGGTGCTCGCCGACTCGCCGCGCTCCACGATGGGCCAGGTGCTGGCCGCCTATCTGGCCGTGCTGGGCACCGAGGAGAAGGACGCGACCGAGGCGCAGCGGGTCTTCGCCGCCTTCCGGCGCGGTCTCGACGAGGAGTCGCTGACGGCCAGGGAGCGTATGCATCTGGCCGCCGCGACCGCGTGGCTGGACGGCGACGTCCACCGCGCCGGCGGGTTGCTCGGCGATCTCACCGTCGCCTACCCGCGCGACGCGCTGGCGCTGTTCGCGGGCCACCAGCACGACTTCCTCACCGGGGACGCCACCCGGCTGCGCGACCGGGTGGGAGGGGCGCTCGGCGCCTGGCCCGAGGACGATCCGCACCGCGGGCCGCTGCTCGGCATGTACGCGTTCGGCCTGGAGGAGACCGGGTACTACGAACGGGCCGAGGAGGTCGGTCTGGCCGCCGTCGAGCGTCATCCGCACGATGTGTGGGGCATCCACGGCGTGGTGCACACCTACGAGATGCGCGGCCGCTTCCACGACGGCATCCGCTTCCTCGACGCCCGCACCGACGACTGGTCCGCGGGCTCCCTGCTCACCGTGCACAACTGGTGGCACTACGCCCTCTACACCCTGGAGCTCGGCGACACCGCCCGGGTGCTGGACATCTACGACTCCGCGCTCCACCACGAGCGGTCGGCGGGAGCGGCGATGGAACTCCTGGACGCCGCCGCCCTGTTGTGGCGGCTCCACCTCGCGGGCGACGTCCACAGCGCACGGTGGGACCTGCTCGCCGACGCCTGGGAGAACCGCGAGGACGGCCCGTACTACGCCTTCAACGACGCGCACGCCGTCATGGCGTACGTCGGGGCCGGCCGCATCGCGCAGGCGGAGCGCCTCGTCCACGACCGGCAGGAATGGCTGGCCACGGCGCGCCCCGGGCTGTCCAACCGCGCCATGACCGCGGACATCGGGCTGCCGGTCTGCCGGGCGCTGATCGCGTACGGGCGCGAGGAGTACGGCCGGGCCGTCGATCTGCTGATGCCGCTGCGGCTGCGTCTCCACGAGTTCGGCGGCAGCCACGCGCAGCGCGACGCGGTCCAGCGCACCCTGATCGAGGCGTGTCTGCACTGCGGCCGCACGGACTTGGCGCGGACGCTGCTGAGCGAGCGCATCCAGCTGCGGCCCGTCTGCCCGTACAACTGGTCGGCCCAGGCACGTCTCGAAGAGCGGCTCGGCGATCCGGCGCGGGCGGCGCTCGCCCGCGAGCGGGCCGCGGCGCAGGCCGCGCGCTGACGCCTCGCCGGGGGCTGGATACATTCTCGGCATGGAGCAGATGCGCAGGACGCTGAGGTCCGAGGACGTCGTGGCGAAGATCCGGAGCGATATCGCCGACGGGGTGTACGCGCCGGGCGACCGGCTGCCCAGCCCGGACGTGCTCGCCGGCGAGCTGCGCAAGCTCGCCAGGGCGGTCGAGTCGGCGTACCGGCAGCTGATCGAGGACGGGGTGCTGGTGGAGGGCCTGTTGGAGCCGGGCGTGTTCGTGGCCGATCCGGGGACGGATCCCGCCGTCCGCGATGTCGTGCGGGCGGTGCACGGGCTGCACGTCCAGCTCCAGCAGCTCGACCGGCGGCTCGGCGAGCTCGCCGAGCGGGTCGGGGCCGTGGAGCGCGGGCTGCGCGAGGCGCGCCGCGAGGGCGGCGGAGGGCTCGGCCAGCTGCTCTGACCGCCCGGGGAGGCGGCGGGGCGGTGCGCGCCTCGCCGGCACCGTCCAGACGGGCCGCGAGGGCCGCCGGGGTCGGGGGCTCGAAGACCGCGCGGACGGACAGGTCCGCGCCGAGCGCTGCCCTGATCCGGCCCACCAGGCGGGTGGCGAGCAGCGAGTGGCGCCGGTCGCCTCGACGCCCGGGCAGGTGCCGGGCGAGCCGTCGGACCGACCGGCGCCCTTCCCCGGACGTCGGGCCACTGGGCAACTCGCCCTATTCCAGCGAGAGTTCATACCGTGCACACCGGGCCATCGTCTGCGGTACGCCCGGTCGCCACCGCCCGCCACCAGGCTCACCCGAGTGATCGTCATGTCCCGACATGAAGGAGCGCATCCGTGAGCAGAGCCCGTTCCGCCCGGACCACCCCCCTTGCCCTCTCCCTGGTCACGACTCTCGCGGTCGTCGCCGTCGCCGTGCCCGCGCAGGCGCGCACCCAGAACTCCGGACGGCTGCCCGCCGTCACGCCCAAGGCGGAGGCGCCCACGCTGTACGACGACGAGGCCGGCGGCAACGCCAACGCCGACGACCCGGCGATCTGGCGCAACACCGCCGACCCGGGCCGCAGCCTGGTGGTCGCGACCGCCAAGGAGGGCGGACTGCGCGTCTACGATCTCGACGCCCGCCCGGTGCAGTCGATACCGGCGCCTCCCGGGCCCGGGCCGGACGACGCGCCCGGCCGCTTCAACAACGTGGACCTCGTCCACGGGCTGCGGCTGGGCTCGGGGCGCGCCGACGTCGCCGTGACCACCGACCGCGGCAACGACCGTCTGCGCGTCTACCGCATCGACCGCGACCGCCCCGGCGGCCCGCTCGCCGACGTCACCGACCCGGCCGCGCCGCCCGTGTTCTCCTCCGGCCAGGACGAGATCAACGACCAGAAGACCGCCTACGGCCTGGCCACCTGGACGGACCGGGCGAGCGGCCGCTCGTACGCCGTGGTCAGCCAGCGCAACCGCACCCGCGTCGCCCTGCTGGAGCTGATCCCCGCCCCCGACGGCACGGTCGGCTACCGCTCGGTGCGCACGCTGGACCTCCCCTCGTCCTTCCGCCTGCCGAACGACTCCTCCTGGAGCCCGTGCGCCGAGCCCGGCGAACTGCCCCAGGTCGAGGGCATGGTCGTCGACCCGGCCAATGGAACGCTCTACGCCGGCCAGGAGGACGTCGGCGTCTGGCGGATCCGCGCCGACCTCACGGGTAAGCCCGAACTCATCGACAAGGTGCGGGAGTTCGGAGTTCCGGGCGTCTACGACGAAGGCACCGAGGAGTGCGTCCCGGGCGCCGACCCCGGATTCGGCGGCGAGCGGCTCTCCGCCGACGTCGAGGGGCTGACGCTGCTCGAGGAGCCGGACGGCGACGGCTACATCCTGGCCTCCAGCCAGGGCGACGACACCTTCGTGATGTACGACCGGGAGCTGGACGACGACAACGAGTACGAGGGCGGCTTCCGCGTCACCGCAGATCGGGACGTCGACGGATCCGAGGAGTGCGACGGCGCGGCCGTGCTCAACGCGCCGCTCGGCAAGAAGTACCCGCACGGTCTGCTCGTCGTCCAGGACGGCCACGACACACCTGGGGAGGGCGAGCGGGAGGCCACCGGCTTCAAGTTCGTCGACCTGGAAGAGGTGATGGACGCGGTCGACGACTGAGTCCCGCGGACAGGGCCCGGGCCCGGTGTCCGCGGTGCGAGAGACCCATGGCAGGAAAGGTGGGCTTCTCGTCATTGCGGACACCGGCGGCGGTCTGAAGAATCGACGCCATGACACGGAGCCCGCACACGACCGGAAAAGACGTCCTCGTCGTCCTCTTCGACGGAGTGCTGAGCCTTGACGTCACCGGCCCCGTCGAGGTCTTCGTCGGCGCCGGCATGTGCGTCGGGGACCCCGGCGTCTACCGCGTGCGCACCGCGTCCCTCGACGGCGGCCCGGTCCGCACCTCCAGCGGGCTCACCCTCGTACCGGACCTCGCCCTCGCCGACGCGCCCGTGCCGCACATCCTGCTGGCGCCCGGCGGGCCCGGCACCCGCGATCCGGATCCCGCGCTGATCGACTGGCTGCGCGCGCACGCTCCGGAGGCCGAGCGCCTCGTCTCCGTCTGCACCGGCGCGATCCTGCTGGCCGAGGCGGGGCTCCTCGACGGCCGCCGGGTCACGACCCACTGGGCGTACTGCGACACGCTCGCCCGCGACCATCCGGCCATCGAGGTCGACGCGGATCCCATCTACGTACGCGACGGCCATATCGCCACCTCCGCCGGCGTCACCGCGGGCATCGACCTCGCGCTCGCCCTGGTCGAGGAGGACATGGGCCGCGACGTCGCGCTCGCCATCGCCCGGCATCTGGTCGTCTTCCTGCGCCGCCCGGGAAACCAGGCGCAGTTCAGCGCCCAGCTGGCCGCCCAGACCGCGCAGCGCGAGCCGCTGCGCGAGGTCCAGCAGTGGATCGCCGAGCACCCGGACGACGACCTGTCCGTCGCGTCCCTCGCCGAGCGCGCCCGCCTCTCCCCACGGCACTTCGCGCGCGCCTTCCAGGCCGAGACCGGAGTGAGCCCGGGGCGCTACGTCGACCGGGTGCGCCTGGAGCACGCCCGCAGGCTCCTGGAGGACACCGCCGACAGCGTGGAGGAGATCTCGCGCGCCTGCGGCTACGGCACCTCGGAGGCGATGCGCCGCGCCTTCGCCAAGGCGCTGGACTCGGCGCCGGTCGAATACCGGCGCCGCTTCCGCGCGGCGCCCGTGCACTGACCCAGTTCCACTGACCCGGCCGCACTGACCCAGTCGCACTGAAGCGGCGCCCCTCGCCCCACCGCATCTCGACGCACTCGGCCCGCCCACGACAGGACGCGCGCCGAGCACCTCCGCCATGCCCGTCCGTCTGTCCTCGTCCATCGCTCAGAAAGGGACACCATGCAGATCGCGATCCTCCTCTACGACAACTTCACCGTCCTCGACGCCGTCGGCCCGTACCAGACGCTCGCCCCGCTCCCGGGCGCCGAGACCGTCTTCGTCTCCGAGCAGGCCGGCCCGGTCACGGACGACAACCGCACCCTCTCCCTCGTCGCCCACAAGTCGCTCGCCGAGGTCGCCCGGCCCGACATCGTGGTCGTCCCGGGCGGCCCGACGCCGGACCTCGAGAACGAGGCGGTGCTCGACTGGCTGCGCACCGTCGACGCCCACGCCACCTGGATCACCTCGGTGTGCACCGGCTCGCTGCTGCTCGCGGCCGCGGGACTGCTCAAGGGCCGCCGGGCCACGTCCCATTGGACGGCTCTGGACCAGCTCAAGGAGTTCGGGGTCGAGCCGACCGAGCAGCGCGTCGTCTTCGACGGCAAGTACGTCACCGGGGCCGGTGTGTCCGCCGGCATCGACCTGGGGCTCACCCTCGCGGGCAAGATCGCCGGCGACAGGCACGCGCAGGCCGTGCAGCTGGTGATGGAGTACGACCCCCAGCCGCCGTACGACGCCGGCTCGCCGAGCAAGGCGCCCGCCGAGCTGGTGGAGATGTTCAGGGCCGCGCCCGACACCCGCGCCTAGGCCCGCACGACGACAGGAGTCCCACACATGGACCGCAGAGACCTGCTTCGCGCCACGACGGCGGCGGGCGGCGCCTCGCTGGCCGCCGGCCTCCTCGCCGCAGCGCCGGCGACGGCAGCGCCGACCGCGGCGCCTCGCCGACGGCCGTCGGCGAAGAAGCCCCTACGCGTGCACGTCGTCCTGTTCGACGGGGTCGAGGAGCTGGACTTCGCCGCCCCTTACGAGGTGTTCTCGGCCGCCTCCCACCACAGCGACCGCGGGGTGGAGGTCCGTTACGTCTCGGCCACGGGCGCCACGTCCGTGCGCGCCGCCTACGGATCCAGGGTCCGGATCGAGCATGCCTGGGCGCCGCGTCAGGCGGACGTGCTCGTGGTGCCCGGCGGCGGGTACGCCCGCCGCGAGAGCCCCGGCGTATGGCCCGAGATCGATCGCGGCACACTCCCCCAGGCGCTGGCCGCCGCGGCTCGCACGGGCCTGACCATCAGCTCGGTGTGCACGGGCGCCATGCTGCTCTCCGCCGCCGGGCTGACCCAGGGCCGCCCCTGCACCACCCATCACCGGGCGCGCGCGGACCTCGAGAAGCAGGGCGGGGTCCTGAAGAACGCCCGTGTCGTCGACGACGGCGACCTCGTCACGGCCGGCGGCATCACCTCCGGACTGGAGCTGGCCCTGTGGCTGGTGCGCCGCGAGCTGGGGGCGGACGCGGCGACGGGGTTGGAGGCGATGCTGGAGTACGAGAGCCGGGGCACGGTGTGGACGTCGTCGCCGGCGTAGCAGCCGAGGCCCCCTCGTAGGTCCGACCGCGATCCCCCAGGGGCGCACCCGCTGAACGACAGGGCGCTCGACCACCCTTGTGCCGCAAGGGTGGTCGAGCGCCTTTCTCGATCGCGCGCCGCGGCGCTGGCTCAGCGGCGCGTCCTCAGCGTGCGAGGGCTTCGCGCGCCGCCTCGCCTGCCGTCTGCCGGTCGTGGGGGACCAGGCCGATACGGGTGCGGCGGTCGAGGATGTCGGACTCGTCGAGGGCGCCTTCGTGGCGCACCGCCCACAGGAGTTCGGCGCCGGTGACCGGATGGCCGGGTACGACGGGCTCGGCCAGCTGAGGGTCGGCGAGGCCGAGTTCGTGGACGGCGGGCGCCTCGGATCCGTAGCGGCGCACCAGACGCCGGGGCGCCGGGAGGGCGTTGAGCGTCGTGGGCGCCGCGGCGCCCACGAGGGGAATCGACGCGGTCCGGCTGCGCGGTGCGTTCAGGCCGCTGGCGGCGACGGCGGCGTCGACGGCGTCCTGGGCCATCCGCCGGTACGTGGTGAGCTTGCCGCCGACGACCGTGGTCACGCCGTCGGGGGAGGTGAGCACGGCGTGCTTGCGGGAGATGTCGGCGGTGCGGCCCGTGCCGGCGGCCGTGGTGGTGTCCAGCAGCGGACGCAGTCCGGCGAAGGCGCCCACCACCGAGTCGCGGTCGAGGGACACGTCGAGGGCGGAGCCCAGGACGTCGAGGAGGAAGCCGATGTCGGTCTCGGGCGCCTCGGGAACGTCCGGGATGTCTCCGTCGACCGGCTCGTCGGTCAGTCCGACGTACACCCGGCCGTCGCCCTGGGGCAGGACGAGGACGAAGCGGTTCGACTCCCCCGGGATCGGGATGTGCATGCCGGCGGTCAGGCTGCCCAGCTCCTCCGCGCGGAGCACCAGATGCGTGCCGCGCGACGGGCGCAGCCGTACCTCGCCGGCCAGGTCGCCGGCCCAGACGCCGGTGGCGTTGACGACCGTGCGGGCGCGGATGTCGAACTCCTCTCCGGTGAGCTCGTCGCGGGCGCGCGCCCCGGAGCCGGAGAGCGACAGCGCTCGGGTGCGGGTGAGGACGCGGGCGCCGTGCCGGGCCGCGGTGCGGGCTATCGCGGTCACCAGGCGTGCGTCGTCGGTGAGCTGGCCGTCCCAGGACAGCAGTCCGCCGCGCAGCCCGCCGGGACGCAGCGCGGGCACCATGTGCCGGGTCTCGACGCGGGAGAGGGTGCGGGGCGCCGGGAGGGTGGAGCGCGAGGTGCGGGCGGAGGCTCGCAGGACGTCTCCGGCCCTGAAGCCGGCCCAGGCGAGCGCGGACTGGCCACGGGAGACCAGCGGGGTGAGGGGCAGTACGAAGGGCTGGGCGCGCACCAGGTGGGGCGCGGTGCGCTCCATGAGGACTCCGCGTTCGACGGCGCTCTCGTGGGCGACGTCGAGCTGGCCGGTGGCGAGGTAGCGCAGTCCGCCGTGGATGAGCTTCGAGCTCCACCGGGAGGTCCCGAACGCGAGGTCGTGCGCGTCGATCGCGGCGACGGTCAGTCCGCGCGACGCCGCGTCCAGCGCGGCTCCCGCACCGGTCGCGCCGAGGCCGACGACCAGGACGTCGACGCGGGCGCCGTCGGCGAGCTCGCGGAGCTCACGGCTTCGCCGTGCCGCGTTGAGGGAGGCGGAGGCCGGTGGGCGTGAGGGGCTCATGGGGCGAGGGTCCTCTCCAGAATGGTCCGCAGCTCTTCGAGGAAGGCCGCGTCGTCGAGCTCGGGGTCGCTCTCGTCGGTCATGGTGCGCAGCGAGAGGGTGAAGGACTGGACGACGAGCAGCAGGGCGCGCGCCTGGCGGTCCGGGTGCATCTGCCGTACGGATCCGTCCGCGTGCCCCTCTCGCAGCGCACCCGTGATCAGACCCAGCAGTGCGTCCTGGCTGGCGCCGCGGCGGTCGAGCACATAGGGCAGCAGCAGCTCGGGGTCCACATCGATGATCTTGCGGAACAGCGGGTGGTCGCGGAAGGCGGCGGCGCCGGCGACGAGTCCGCCCACGATCCGCTCCCGGGTGGGGATGCCGTCCTTCTGGTCGGGCATCGTCGCGACGGCGAGGCCGACCCACTCACGGGTCATGACGTCGCCGACCAGGGTCCTGACGTCCGGCCAGCGGCGGTAGAGCGTCATGCGGGACACCCCGGCGCGACGGGCCACGTCGGTCAGGGTGGTGCGGCGTACACCGACAGCGAGGACACAGTCGCGTGCGGCGTCGAGAACGGTGTCTCCGTCCGAGCGGTTGTGACGAATGGGCGTCATCTGTCACAGTGTAATGCCTCGGGGGCCGTGCGACACGACGACCCGCAAAAAACGAAACGGTGAGGTTCCAAGTGGACATGTTGTGGAGCGGCTGGGGCGACCCGGCCAAGGCGGCGCCGCTGCCGGACTCGGTGACCGGCCTCCTGCGCGATCTGCTCGGCGTCACACCCGGCAAGAGCGCCCCGGCCGGCATCGACGCCGTCGCCGCGCCCGAAAGCCCCCTCGACGACGCGGCCCGCACGGCGCTCGCGGACGCCCTGGGCGGCCCCGCGCAGCTGCTGGTCGACTCCGAGGCCCGGATCCGGCACACCCGCGGCAAGTCCACCCCCGACCTGCTGCGCATCCGCGCCGGCGAGGTCGACGACATCCCCGCGGCCGTCGCGCTGCCCGCCACCCACGACGAGGTGCTGGCGGTGCTCCGCGTCTGCGCCGAGCACGGCCTGTCCGCCGTCCCGTTCGGCGGCGGGACCTCGGTCGTCGGAGGCCTCGCCCCCGAGCGACGACGGCCCTTCGTCGCCCTGGACCTGCGCCGTCTGGACGGCCTGGTCTCCGTCGACGAGGTGTCCCGCACCGCCGTCCTGCAGCCCGGTCTGCGCGCGCCCCAGTGCGAGGCGCTCCTCAACGAACGCGGCTTCACCCTGGGCCACTTCCCGCAGTCCTACGAGTGGGCCACCGTCGGCGGCTTCGCCGCCGCCCGCTCCAGCGGCCAGGCGTCCGCCGGGTACGGGCGCTTCGACGACATGGTGCTGGGCCTGACCGTCGCCACCCCCGAGGGCACGCTGGAGGTGGGCCGCGCACCGCGGTCCGCCGCCGGCCCAGACCTTCGTCAGCTGATCCTCGGCTCAGAGGGCGCGCTGGGCGTCATCACGGCCGTGACGGTGCGCGTCCGCCCGCTGCCGCAGACCAAGGTCTACGAGGGCTGGCGCTTCCCGTCCTTCGAGCAGGGCGCGGCCGCCCTGCGGACCATCGCGCAGAGCGGCCCGCAGCCGACCGTGCTGCGGCTGTCCGACGAGACGGAGACGTTCGTCGGTCTCGCCCAGCCGGACGCCATCGGGCAGTCGGCGGCGCAGCAGTCGGCCGGATGCATGGCCATCGCCGGCTACGAGGGCACGCCCGAGGACACCGCGGACCGGCGCGCCCGCGTCGCGGACATCCTGCTCGCCTGCGGCGGCGAGCTCATCGGCGAGGAGCCCGGCGAGCGCTGGGCCCACGGCCGCTACAACGCCCCCTATCTGCGGGACTCCCTGCTGGACGCCGGGGCGTTCGCCGAGACCCTGGAGACAGCCACGTTCTGGTCCCGGCTGCCGGAGCTGTACACGGCGGTGCGCGAGGCGCTGACCGGCACGCTGACCGAGGCGGGCACCCCGCCGCTGGTCATGTGCCACATCTCGCACGTCTACGAGAACGGCGCGTCCCTGTACTTCACCGTGGTCTCCGCCCAGGGAGACGACCCGGTCGCCCACTGGGCCCCGGTCAAGCACGCAGCCAACGACGCCATCCTGGCGGCCGGCGGTACCATCAGCCACCACCACGGGGTCGGCACCGACCACCGCGACTGGTACACGCAGGAGATCGGCCCCGTCGGCGTGCGCATCCTGCAGGCAGTCAAGAACGAGCTCGACCCCGCCGGGGTTCTCAACCCCGGCGTCCTCATCCCCGTCCGCTGACCTGCGCGGTGCCATCCGGAGGCGCATCCATGCGACATTTCACCGCCATCGTCAACCCCACGGCGGGGGGCTCCAGCGGCACGGCTGCCCTGCTTCCGCTGGGCCGGCTGCTGCGTGAGGCCGGGGCGAGACTCGACACCGAGTACAGCCGCAGTCTGCAGCACGCGCGGGACCTGGCCCTGGAGGCCGGCGCGCGCGGGCACGTCGTCCTCGCCGTGGGCGGGGACGGAATCGCCGGCTGCGTCGGCGGGGCCCTGAGCGGCACCGGCACGGTCTTCGGCATCGTCCCGGCCGGCCGGGGCAACGACTTCGCCCGCGCCCTGGGCCTGCCCGACGACGCGCAGGCGCTCGCGCGGCTGCTCGTCGAGGGGGTGCCGCGCGCGGTCGACACCATCGAGCTCCAGTCGGCGAAGCACGCCGGGACATGTGTCCTCGGCAGCGTGTACGCGGGCGTCGACGCCGTCGCCAACCAGTACGCCAACACCTCCCGGGTCTTCGGGGGCGCCGCCGCGTACTACACGGGAGGCATGCGGGCGGTGCTGAACTGGAAGCCCGCGCACTACACCATCACCGTCGACGGAGAACGCCACGAGATGAGCGGCTACACGGTCGTCGCCGCCAACTCCCGGTTCTACGGCTTCGGCCGCCAGATCGCCCCCGGCGCGACGCTCGACGACGGGCTGCTGGACGTGGTGGTGATCCGGCACGCGCCCAAGCGGCTGTTCTTCACGATCATGAACGAGCTGAAGACGGGGGCGCATGTGCTCCGCCCGGAGGTGGAGGTCCTCAGAGGCAAGGAGATCCGCATCGAGGCCGACCGCGCCATGCCGTACGGGGCGGACGGCGAGATCGAGGCGTCGCTGCCCGTCGTGGCGACGGTGCGGCCCGGATCGCTGCAGGTGATCTGCTGACCGCTGGGGCCGAGCCGGGCCGGGTCGGGCTTCTCGCCCGGCCCGGCGGCCCCCGCGGGTGCTACCAGGCCCGCCCCTCGGGAAGGCTGCCGAGGCCGGGCGAGGACAGGTGCAGCACCTCATAGCGCTCGGTGGCCGACTCGTCCGGCGCCGCGGAGTCCCGCCACAGGACGAACCGCATCAACTGCCAGCGGCAGGGATCGAATGCGAGCGCGGCGGTGTGTACGTCGCCGCGCCGGGCGAGCTCCCGAAGCTCTTGGACCTCCGTCTCGACGAGCGCGGCCAGAGCCAGCCCGGCCGCGTCGGGGCCGAGGTCGGCGGCTATGGGCGTGAGGCGGCGCGAGGCCGCCCTGGGGCTCGCCGCGCGGGCGGGCCCGGCGTGGCAGGCGATGCCGGTCCAGTGGCGCACCATCGGACGCCCGAAGTCCCGGACGATGTTCTGGAATCCGCCGCCTCCGACGAGGAACCGGGCCATGGCGCCGGTGTCGTTCCACAGGTAGAACGGCGCGTACTGGTTGACCGGCGAGCCCTCGACGCCGCGCTCGCGGACGACGTACGCCTTCAGGCCCAGCCCGGCGCGATCGTCGAGGACGTGGCCCCCGTCGGCCACCCGCTTGCGGACGACCTTCATGTCGTAGTCGGCGGGCAGGGTGATCTCGTACTGCTTGGCGTACACGAAGGTGCTGCCTTCCCGGTGAACGGTCGGTGGGTCGCAGGGCCGTTTGGGGCGTAGCGCACCCATAGGCTGCGCGTGTACATACTAGTAGGTACAACGCGCTGCGCGAGGTGGCAGCTGTACTGCCACCGGGCCACGCCCGTCCCGGTCGAAGTCCGCGTAGCCGCCGCGCGACAGCTAGCGCGCCTGGGCCGCCATCACGGCGGGCGGCAGCGACGGGTTGGCGGCGGCCGCTTCGACCACTTCGCCGTCGTCGTCGGCGAGCAGCTCCACGACGACGGCCGGGGGCAGGGCCGGGTGGCCGGCGGCTAGGCGCCGCGCCCGCGGGTCCTGCAGGCAGGCGAGCAGCGAGGCGGCCGTCGCGTTGCGGTGCTGGGCGATCTCGCGGAGCGCCTTACTCACCGGCGGTTCACGGCGGGCCAGTTCCTCCAGCAGCGCCGGGGACGCGTCCGGGTTGGCCGCCGCCCTGGCGGCGACCTGCGCCCCGAAGCGGTCGACCATGGCGCGCAGTCGGGCATCGGACAGACCGGGGTGCGGCGCGAGGGACTTGGCCACTTTCGCGTCCCGGTCGGCGGCCAGCGCGTCGCGGATCTCCGCGGGCAGATCGCGCCGTTCGGCCAGGAGCATCCGCAGGGCCGGCTCATGGGACGCCGCCAGTTCCTTGACCTCCTCAGCGGTCGCGGCGGCGATGCGCGGCAGCAGCGTAGGGCCGATCTTGGCGGCGCCGGCCAGGAAGGCGAGCACGTCGAGCGGTACGCGCGGGTTGTGCGCGAGCCTGCGCCGCACGTCGTCGCCTCGGTCGGCGGCCAGCGTGCGGAGCAGGGCGTCTTCGATCGCGGGGTTCTCGGCGAGGTCGGCCCGGACGCCGGGGACGGGATCGACGGCGAGCCGGCTCGCCGCCCGCGACGGCAGGCTGGGGTGGCCGGCGAGTCGGCAGCGCAGCATCGTCGAGGGGTGGTCGGCGAAGCCGACGAGGGCTTCGGCGGGCAGGGCCGGGTTCGCCAGCGCCGCGTGCTGCGTCTCGTGGACGGTGGACTCGTGGGAGCCGTCGCAGGAGGCGCCCGCCCGCAGATCGCAGTCGCGCCGCGGGCACTGCGGATCGTGCGTGAACGGCGTCTCCTCGCGGTCGCAGACCAGGCACCGCCGTGCCGGGGGCAGTCCCTCGCCGGTGACCAGCATCGCCAGCACGGCCGGCGGCGTCGCCTCGTTGCACGCCACCGCACGGCGGACCTCGGCATGGGGATGCCGGGCGAGCCTGGCCGCCATGTCCGGCGTCGTCCACCGCGCGAGCTCCGCGACGACCTCTACGTCCGGGTCGGCGGCGAGCGTCTCCATGACGTCGAGCGGAAGGCCACGGCAGCCGGCCAGCCTCTCCCGGCGCTCGACGAGCGGATCCGCGGCGAACAGGCGCGCCCACTCGGGCCTGCCGGCGCCCTCGTCGAGCAGCGCGAGGGCGGCGTTCGGCTGCGCGACGGGATCGACGTCGGCGGCGGTGAGCCGGCCCTCGTAGGCGAGTTGCACAGCGGTCCCCTCGCCGCGCGAGGCCAGCGCGAGCACCTGCGCACGGCTGAGGTCCGGGCGGCCGGCGAGACGCCCCGCGACGTCGTCGTCCGCGCCGGGTATCAGCCGGTCGACCAGCTCGGGAGGCAGCGCCGGGTTGGCGGCGAGCCCGCGCAGGAGGTGGTTCGCAGCGGCGTCATGCCCGTCGGCGTCGTAGACGGTCACGAGAGGGGGGCGCGGAACTCGGCGTGCGGCATACGGGGATGCTAGCCACGCCGTCCGGGAGTCCGCTGCCGCATTTCCCCGACCCTTACCTTCTTCCAGGCCCTGACCTTCTTCCCGGCCCTGATCTGCCGAGCGGGCCCTCCCCGACGGCGAACGCGACGACGGCCCCGGCCTCACCGTGTGAGGCCGGGGCCGTTCCGTCCACCCGACGGCGGGCAGGGCCGGACGCAGGGCACGCATGTCGCCTGCCCGCTCCGGCCCCGCGCCGCCGCCGAGTTCACGCGTGCCGCGTGGCTCGGCGCCGCAGCCGCGGTCAGCCGATCTCGATGAGCAGATCGCCCGCCTCGACCTGCTGGATCCTGCCGATGGCCAGCCGGCGGACGGTGCCGCCGCTCTGAGCGGTGATGGACGCCTCCATCTTCATCGCCTCGATCGTGGCGACCGTCTGGCCGGCGGACACCGACGCGCCCTCCTCCACCTGGAGCGTGACCACGCCCGCGAACGGGGCCGCGACATGGCGGTCGTTGCCCCGGTCGGCCTTCTCCGCCGCCTTGACCTCGGTGGCGACGGACTTGTCGCGTACCGACACCGGCCGCAACTGCCCGTTGAGCGTGGCCAGCACCGTGCGGAAGCCGCGCTCGTCGGCCTCGGAGATGGCCTCCAGCTCGATCAGCAGCGTGACGCCGGGCTCGAGGGTGACCGGGTGCTCGGTCTCCGGCTCCAGACCGTAGAAGAAGTCCTGCGTGGGCAGTACGGAGGTGTCGCCGTAGGCCTCGCGGTGGGCGTCGAACTCCTTGGTCGGGCCGGGGAACAGCAGCCGGTTCAGCGTCGCCCGGCGCGACTCCTTCAGACCGCCGCGGTCCTCCTCCGAGAGCGTCGGGGTCTTCGCCTGCGTGGGACGGCCGTGCAGCGCGCGGGTGCGGAACGGCTCGGGCCAGCCGCCGGGCGGGTCGCCCAGCTCGCCGCTGAGGAAGCCGATCACCGAGTCCGGCACGTCGAACTTGCCCGGGTCGGACTCGAAGTCCGCGGCCTCGACCCCGGCGCCGACCAGATGCAGCGCGAGGTCGCCGACCACCTTCGAGGACGGGGTCACCTTCACCAGACGGCCCAGCATCCGGTCCGCCGCCGCGTAGCAGTCCTCGATCAGCTCGAACCGGTCCCCCAGGCCGAGGGCGATGGCTTGCTGGCGCAGGTTGGACAGCTGGCCGCCGGGGATCTCGTGGTGGTAGACCCGCCCGGTGGGCGAGGCCAGTCCGGACTCGAACGGCGCGTAGACCTTGCGCATCGCCTCCCAGTACGGCTCCAGATCGCCGACCGCCTGCAGCGACAGACCGGTCGCCCGCTCGGTGTGGTCGGTGGCCGCGACGAGCGCGGACAGCGACGGCTGGCTGGTGGTGCCCGCCATCGAGGCGGTCGCGGCGTCGACGGCGTCGACGCCCGCGTCGATCGCGGCCATCAAGGTCGCCAGCTGGCCGCCGGCCGTGTCGTGGGTGTGGAGGTGCACCGGCAGGTCGAATCGCTCGCGCAGGGCCTTGACCAGCGTGCGGGCGGCGGGCGGGCGCAGCAGCCCGGCCATGTCCTTGATGGCGAGCACGTGCGCGCCGGCCTCGACGATCTGCTCCGCCAGGCGCAGGTAGTAGTCCAGCGTGTACAGCTTCTCGCCGGGGTCCGACAGGTCCGCGGTGTAGCAGAGCGCGACCTCGGCCAGCGCCGTGCCGGTGGAGCGCACCGCGTCGATGGCCGGACGCATCTGGGACACGTCGTTCAGCGCGTCGAAGATACGGAAGATGTCCATCCCCGTCGCGGCGGCCTCGGCGACGAACGCCTCGGTCACCTCCGTCGGGTAGGGCGTGTAGCCGACGGTGTTGCGTCCGCGCAGCAGCATCTGCGTACAGACGTTGGGGACCGCCTCCCGTACGGCCGCGAGCCGCTCCCAGGGGTCCTCCGCCAGGAAGCGCAGCGCCACGTCGTAGGTCGCGCCGCCCCAGCACTCCAGGCTCAGCAGCTGCGGCGCGGTGTGCGCGACGTGCGGGGCGACGGCGAGCAGGTCGCGGGTGCGCACGCGGGTGGCCAGCAGGGACTGGTGCGCGTCGCGGAAGGTGGTGTCCGTGACGGCGACGGCCGACTGGGCGCGCAGCTCGGCGGCGAAGGCCTCGGGTCCCAGCGCGGCGAGGCGCTGGCGGGAGCCGTCGGGCGGCGGCGTGCCCAGGGGGGTGGGAGGGAGCTTGTCGATGGGGTCGATGACCGTCGGGCGGGGGCCGTGGGGCCGGTTGACGGTCGTCTCGGCGAGGTAGCTGAGCATACGGCTGCCCCGGTCGGCCGACGGGCGCGCGCGGATCAGCTCGGGGTGCTCGTCGATGAAGCTCGTGGTGATCCGGCCGGCCCCGAACTCGGGGTGGTCCAGCACGGCGCCGAGGAAGGGCAGGTTGGTGGCGACTCCGCGGATGCGGAACTCGGCGATGGCGCGCCGCGCGCGGCGGACGGCGTTGCCGAAGTCGTGTCCGTGGCAGGTGAGCTTGACCAGCATCGAGTCGAAGTGCGCCGACACCTCGGCGCCGGTGTGGACCGTGCCGCCGTCGAGCCGGACGCCGGGCCCGCCGGGCGAGCGGTAGGCGGAGATGGTGCCGGTGTCCGGCCGGAAGCCGTTGACCGGGTCCTCGGTGGTGATACGGCACTGGAGCGCGGTGCCGGTGAGCACGATGTCGTCCTGCGCCAGGTTCAGTTCGGGCAGGGTCATGCCGGCGGCGATGCGCAGCTGCCCGATGACCAGGTCGCGGCCGGTGACCTGCTCGGTCACCGTGTGCTCCACCTGGATGCGGGGGTTCATCTCGATGAAGACGTGGTTGCCGCGCTCGTCGACGAGGAACTCGACCGTGCCCGCGTTGACATAGCCGATGTGGCGGGCGAAGGCGACGGCGTCGGCGCAGATCCGCGCGCGCAGCTCCGGGTCGAGGTTCGGGGCGGGCGCGATCTCGACGACCTTCTGGTGGCGCCGCTGGACCGAGCAGTCCCGCTCGTACAGATGCACGACGTTGCCCTGTGCGTCGGCGAGGATCTGCACCTCGATATGGCGTGGGTTGACCACGGCCTGCTCGAGGAAGACGGTCGCGTCGCCGAACGCGGACTGGGCCTCGCGCATGGCCGCGTCGATCGCCTCGCGCAGGTCCTGGGCCTCGGCCACCCGGCGCATGCCGCGCCCGCCGCCGCCGGCGACGGCCTTCACGAACAGCGGGAACCCGATGCCGTCGGAGGCCGCGACCAGCGCGTCCACGTCCGTGGACGGCTCCGACGACGCGAGCACCGGTACGCCGGCCTCGCGCGCCGCGGCGACCGCTCGGGACTTGTTCCCCGTCAGGTGCAGCACCGAGGAGGGCGGTCCGACGAAGGTGATGCCGGCCTCCGCGCAGGCCGCGGCGAGGTCGGGGTTCTCCGACAGGAAGCCGTAGCCGGGGTAGACGGCGTCGGCGCCGGCCTTGCGAGCGGCCTTGATCACCTCGTCGACCGACAGGTAGGCCCGCACGGGATGTCCGGGCTCTCCGATCTGGTACGCCTCGTCCGCCTTCGCCCGGTGCAGCGAATTGCGGTCCTCGTGAGGGAACACCGCCACCGTGGAGATGCCGAGCTCGAAAGCCGCGCGGAATGCGCGGATCGCGATCTCGCCGCGGTTGGCGACCAATACCTTGCGGAACATCAAACTCCCCTGTCGTGTCGCGGGCGTGCGCCCTCAGGACTGGCGATGTCGCACCGGCTGCCGCCACGGGCATCCGACGTCCTCGTGGACGGTATCGATGAGCTTGGTGGTGAGTACGTCGTGTCGGCCTACGCCGTTCGGCTGAGGCGCGTTCCCTGTTCGTACGGCGAGGAAACGCCTCGGCCCCGTGTCGACCGCCACACCTCCGGCCTGCGACTTTGGAGACCGGAGCGCTGGCCACCGTATCGGACGGCGTCCTGTGAAATCGCGGGCACGGTCGGTGGCGTGCGTCTCATACCCGCTGGGCAGGCATGGTGGACGCGGGGTGCGCCCGGTGCGCTTGAGTCTCCAGCGGGGCGCGAGGCTATCGACGCCGGCGCCCCGTTCGCGGACGTCGCGCGCTCGGTCGGCGCTCTCCCCCGGAGATCGAGCGGCGAGGCTCGGCCATTCGTGTTGTGATCGAGGGAAGGACACCTGCGACGCGCCGAAGGCTGGAGGAATGATGGCCGAGAACAAGCAGCTCAAGGCCCGCGACATCATGACGAGCGGTGTTCACTGCGTCGGGGCTCATCAGTCCCTGCTCCAGGCGTCGAGGATGATGCGCGACATGAACGTCGGAGCGCTGCCCATCTGCGGCGACGACAACAAGCTCAAGGGCTTGATCACCGACCGGGACATCGTTGTGAAGTGCTGTGCGGAGGGCATCGATCCCTCCACCGTGCAGGCCGGCAGCATGGCCGGGAAGCTGCAGTGGATCGACGCCGAGGCCGATGCGACCGATGCGCTGGAGATGATGGAGCGGCACCAGATCAAGCGCGTGCCGGTCATCGACGTCCAGGCGGGGCACCAGCTGGTCGGAATGATCACGGAGGCCAATCTCGCCAAGAACCTCAACGACGACCAGATCGCGGAGTTCGTGAACCGCGTCTACGCGGCTGCGGGCTGACGGATCCCGGACGTCCCGGACGATTCCCCGGGTGTCGGCCGCCGCGCCGTGATCCCATGGGGGCACGGGCCGTGACCGGCTGTCGGCACTTCTCGGGGGGACGATGTCGAGCGACGAGGCGAGCGCCGGCCGCGGATGTCTGGCGTGCGAACTCACGGCGGGCGCCGCGCCGTTGCCCGGCGGGACGATCCTTCGGACGCGGATGTGGGTCGTCGAGCACTGCGTCGGGCCGCTCGGCCTGGGGACCGCCGTGGTCAAGCCGATCCGGCACGTGGTGCACGTCGCCGACCTGACGGTCGAGGAGTCGCAGGAGCTCGGGCCGCTGCTACGGCGTGTGAGCGAAGGCGTCGCCGCGGTGACGAGTCCGGAGCAGGTGTACGTCTGCCTCTGGTCCCATGCCGGCGGGACGCCTGGGCACATCCACTTCGTGGTGCAGCCGGCCCGCGAGGAGGACATGGCCCGGTACGACGCGTACGGCCCCGCCCTGCAGATGGCCATGTTCCACGCCGGGGACACGCCGGCCGAGTCCGCGGTGGACGAGGTATGCGACCGCCTGCGGGCGGCTCTCGCCGTCGGCAGGTGAGAGACCGGCCCGCGCGCCGGCGGCTCGGGTCTGCGTTGCGAACGAGATGGGCGCTTTCCGCAGGGCCGTAGTCGCACAGCCGTAGTCGCACAGCCGTCATCGCACAGCCCGTCGTCGCATAGGCGAGCCCCTCCGGTCTCAGCCTGCGCAGACGGGAGGGGCGCGAGGGTCGCTCAGTCCAGGCTCAGCACTGGGGCCGCTTGCCGTGGTTCGCGCCCTTCTTGCACCGCGCCTTCTTCTTCCGACGCCGCTTCGACGACATCTCAAGCCCCTCTCATCGACAGCACAATGTCCAGCTTCTACCCATTAGTACCATTCTCTCATCAGCGGAGAGCCGCGCGGAAGACGGGTCGACCGCCCGTGTGCGCAGGCGGGACACCGGCGCCATGCTCAAAGAAGACGTGGAGGCAGTCATGGGGTTCTACGCCGAGAACGTACTGCCCAGGATCATCGACGTCGCCTGCGGGGCCAAGACCACTCCCCCGCTGCGACGGCGCGTCTGCGCGGGCCTGGCAGGCGAGGTCGTCGAGATCGGATTCGGCACGGGACACAACGTCCCCTTCTACCCGACCGCCGTCACCGGCGTGGCCGCGGTCGAGCCGTCCGACCTCGGCTGGCGTCTGGCCGCCGGACGCCTCGAGGCGACGCGCGTACCGGTGCGGCGCGCGGGTCTGGACGGCCAGTCGCTGCCGTTCGACGACGACGTGTTCGACGCCGCCCTGTCCACCTGGACCCTCTGCACCATCCCCGACGCCGACGCCGCGCTGCGCGAGCTGCGGCGCGTCCTCAAGCCCGGAGCGAGGCTCCACTTCGTCGAGCACGGGCTGGCCCCCAAGGAGGACGAGAGCGTCCGCCGCTGGCAGCGTCGCCTCGAACCGCTGAACAAGCGGCTGCTCGGCGGCTGCCACCTCACCCGCTCCGCCGTCGACATGCTGACGAGGGCGGGGTTCACGATCGTCGACGTCGAGGTCTTCTACGAGGACGGCGCCCCGCGCTTCCTGGCCGCCGACTCGCTCGGCACAGCCGTGTCGCCCTAGCCGGCACGCTCGCCACAGCCGTGTCGCCCGAGCCGACACGCCCTTTCGCGGGGAGCGCCCCCGCTCCGCCGCCCCGGCCGTGTTCACCCGCCTGGCGAAGACCCGCCGCCGCACCTGACACACCATCAGGCTCCGGCTCGCGTAGCGTGACGCGATCGTTCGCGTTCGTCGCCGTTCCGGTCCCGGCCGGCTCTGGGGCGATCCCTGCCCGCCGGGAGGGTGGTCCATCCGATGCTCCGACTCCGCCGCGCGCTCCGATGGCTCGCCGTGCTGGCCCTCGCCGCATCCGCGGCGGCCCCCGCGCCGCTCCCCACCGCCACGGCGGCCCCGCTGTCCGCGGCGCCCTCCGACGTGTACGAGCTCCTCGAGGACCCCGAGGCCACCGCGATCGGGCAGGTGCCCCCGCACGCCGAGCTGACTCCGTACGCGCACACCGCCGACGCGCTCCGCGGCGGCGGGAGGAGCCCGTGGACGAAGTCCCTCGACGGGAGGTGGCGGCTGCATCTGTCCAAGCGGCCCCAGGACGTCCCCCGGGGCTTCTTCGCGCCGGGGTACGACACCGGCGGCAGCGGCTGGCGGAGCGTCCGGGTGCCGCACACCTGGCAGACGGACGGCCTGGACCACCCGGTGTTCCGCAACATCCCGACCGAGATGTACCCGGACGATCCGCCGAGGGTCCCGCACGACGTCAACCCCACCGGGGCGTACGTCCGTGACTTCGTGGTGCCCGCGAGCTGGCGGGAGCGCCGGTCCTTCCTCCGGTTCGAGGGCGTCACCAGCGGCTTCCTGGTCTGGGTCAACGGCGTCTACGCGGGATACGACCAAGGCGGCTACACCCCCGCCGAGTTCGACGTCAGCGACCGTCTGCGGCCGGGCAGGAACACGATCGCGCTCCAGGTCCACCGCTGGAGCGCGGGCTCGCACCTGGAGGACTTCGACCAGTGGCGGTTCTCGGGGGTGTTCCGCTCGGTCGAGCTCTACTCCACTCCCCCGGTCCATCTGCGCGACGTCACCGTCAAGACCGATCTGGACGCCCGGTACCGCGACGCGCGGCTCAGCGCCGACGTCGAGGTGGCCGCCGAGGGCGCGGCCGCGCGCGGCGGCGCGCACACGGTGCGGGGCACGCTCTACGACCGGCGCGGGCGCAAGGCCGCGACGATGTCGGGAACGGCCGACTTCGGGGCCGGCGACGGCCGCGGCACGGCGTCGGCGTCCCTCGCGGCCGACGTCGCCGCTCCGGCGAAGTGGACCGACGAGACGCCCAGCCTCTACACCCTCGTCGTCGAGCTCCTGGGCGCGGACGGCAGGGCGAGGCACACGACGGCCCAGCCGGTCGGCTTCCGGGACGTCGAGATCGAGGACAGACAGCTGCTCGTCAACGGAGAGCGCATCCTGATCAAGGGCGTCAACCGGGCCGAGACCGACCCGAGGACCGGCCGGCACTCGACGCGCGAGCGCACCGCCTCGGACGTGGCGCTGATGAAGCGGCTCAACGTCAACTCGGTCCGCACGGCCCACTATCCGGCCGATCCGCATCTGTACGAGCTGGCCGACGCGCACGGCCTGTGGATCGACGACGAGGTGGACGTCGAGACCCACCACCACGACCGCTGCCCGCACGACTGCCTGGCCGACCGGCCCGAGTGGCGCAAGGCGTTCCTGGACCGCCTCACCGCGATGTACGAGCGGGACAAGAACCACCCCAGCGTGCTGATGTGGGACACCGGCAACGAGGCGGGTCTCGGCGAGGCCCACTACGCCATGGCGCGCTATCTCGCCGCCGCCGACCCGGCGCGGCCCCTCTACCACCAGCCGAACTCCCCCGACGGCGACGCGCCGTTCGCCCATGTGCGGGGCCCGCGCTACCCGTCCCCGTCGGATCTGGAGCAGCTGGCGGCGGTCGCCGACAAGCCGATCGTCATGGGCGAGTACGCCCACGCCATGGGCAACTCGCTCGGCAACTTCCGCGAGTTCTGGGACGTGGTGCGCGCACACCCCCAGGTGCAGGGCGGCTACATCTGGGACTGGGCGGAGCAGAACATCGCCCAGCCGCTGGTCACCACCCCCGACTCCTCGGGCAACGGCATCCTGGCCCACCTCGTCGGAAAGCCGGACCATGTGCCCGGGCCCCGCGGCAGGGCGCTCGCGCTCTCCGGCCTCGACGACTTCGTGGAGGTCTACCGCGATCCGAGGCTCGACGCCGTCTCCGGCGCGCTCACCCTGGACGCCTGGGTCCGGCCCGCCGCGTGGACCGGCGACTTCACCGTCGTCGCCAAGGGCAACCACAGCTACGCGCTGAAGATGAAGGGCAGCGACACCCTGGAGTTCTCGGTGTACGGCGGCGGCGCCTGGCACGCGGCCGCGGCGAGGGTCCCCCGTGACTGGTACGGGAGCTGGCACCGGATCTCGGCCGCCTTCGACGGCAGCGCGCTCCGGCTCTTCATCGACGGCGCCGCGGCCGCCACGACCGCGTGGAAGGGCACGATCCCCTACTCCGCGTATCCGGTGAACATCGGCCGCGACCCGGAGACCGGCCAGGAGAACCGCAAGACCCGTATGGCGCACGGCGCGATCGATCAGGTCCGCGTCTACCACCAGGCGCTCGGCCCTCGGCAGCTGGAGGCCGACCCCTCCTCCGAGGCGGTCCTCGCGCTGGACTTCGACACGCTGACCACCCGGGGCGAGTTCCTCTCGTACGGCTCGGGGACCAGCGGCGTGGACGGCCTGGTCTCCGCCGACCGGACCGTCCAGCCCGAGGCCCTCGCCATGGCGGCCGTCCACGCGCCCCTACGGATCACGGCCCCGGACACGGGTCGCGCGGCCGCGACCGGACGGATCGCCGTGGTCAACGAGCGCTCCTTCACGGGCACCGGTGATCTGCGGCTGCGGTGGAGGCTGACCGAGGGCGCGCGGACCCTGAGCAGGGGCAGCCGCGCCCTGTCGATCGGGCCGGGCGAGAGGGCCGAGGTCCAATTGCCGAGGCCGCCGGCCAACCCGCGGGACGCCGACCGTCAGCTGACCGTCGAGGCCGTGCAGGCCCGGTCCACCGCCTGGGCGAGGGCCGGACACCGCGTCGCCGTCGAGCAGTTCGACGTCGGCGGGCGCGGGCTGGCCGGGGTTGCCGGGGCGTCGAAGGCGCCCGGCGCGCTGAGGACGACCGAGCGGGCGGGCCGCCTCACCGTCGCCGGGAGCGGCTTCTCCTACGCCTTCGACCGCACGAGCGGCGCGCTGGTCTCGCTGAGGGCCGCCGGGCGCGAACTGCTGAGCGCGGGCCCGCGTCTGGACGTGTGGCGGCCGCCGGTCAGCAACGAGACGGGCTCGGAGGAAGGGCCCTGGCGCCGGGCGGGCCTGGACCGGCTGAAGACCGTGCCGGGACGGGTCGCGGTCGCCGAACAGGACGGCGCGGTGACCGTCACCGCGTCCAGCACGGCCTCGGCCCCCGGCGTCCCGAACGCGTCGTTCGCCCAGACTCTGCGCTACACGGTCACCGGCGGCGGCGAACTGCGCGTCGACCACCGCGTGGAGGCCCTCGGCAGGGCCCGCACCGTGCCCTACCTTCCCCGGGTGGGCCTGGCCCTGACGCTTCCCCGCCGCTACGACCGCTTCGCCTGGTACGGGCGCGGGCCCCAGGAGAACTACGCCGACCGTACGGACGGCGCTCCCGTCGGCGTGTACGCGATCGACGTGGACCGGCAGTTCTCGGACTACGCCTTGCCGCAGGACTACGGCAACCACGAGGACGTCCGCTGGGCGTCCCTGTCCGACGGGGTCGGCGGGCTGCTGGTCTCCGGGACGGACACGTTCTCCGCGAGCGTGACTCCGTACACGGGGATCGACCGGGCCGCCTATCTGTTCGCCCTGCGGCGCGACCCGGCGGGCAACACGCTCCATGCGGCCACGGCGGTCAGCGGGGTCGGCGAGACGTTCCACACCGTGCTGCCGCGGTACCAGGTAGAGGCGGACCGGGAGTACGCGTACACGCTGCGACTGCGCCCGCTGACCCGTGCGGAGGCGCGTACCGGGACTCCGCGGGGGCCGGTCGTCTGCACGCCCGAGGCACGCCTGACCGCCGACGGCGCCGCCGTGGCGGCGGGCGGGTCGACGACCGTGCGGCTGACCGTCGCCAACCGCTGCGCCACCACGCTGGAGGATCTCGCGGTCAGCTTCGATCCGCCGGCCGGATGGACCGCCGCGCCCGCCGATGCGCGGCTCGGCCCGCTGGCCCCGGGCGCCTCCGCGACCGTCGCCGCCGTGCTCTCGCGCGGCGCGCGGACCCCCGACGGCAGGCGGCCGGTCGCCGCGAGCGTCTCGGCGTCCTCCACCGGCGGGGCGCGCGTGGACGGCGGGGCGAGCGTCGACGTCGTGGGCGCGGCCCCCTCGCCCCGGCGGGGGCGCTGACGTCGAGGCTCGGGGCGGTCAGGAGGCCGGCGCGCTCACCCCAGCAGGTCGTCCAGCGGGAACCCCACGCCCTGCTGAAAGCTGCCGGTCAGCGGCTGCTCGGTCCACATGACCTTGCCCTGGAGCGTGTATCGGGTGCCCCACCGCCCGGCGAACTGGGAGACGAGGTAGAGGCCGCGCCCGCCCTCGTCGGTGGTGGCCGCGCGCCGCAGGTGCGGGGAGGTGCTGCTGCCGTCGGACACCTCGCAGATCAGGGTGCGTTCGTACAGCAGCCGTACATGGATCGGCTCGGAGCCGTAGCGGATCGCGTTGGTGATCAGCTCGCTGATCATGAGCTCGGTGGTGAACCCGAGCTCCTCCAGGCCCCACTCGGCGAGCTGGCGTCCGCACGCGGCGCGGATGCGGGAGACGGCCGCCGGGTCGAACGGCACGTCCCATTCGGCGACGCGGTCGGGGTCCGTGCGGCGGGTGCGGGCCACCAGCAGCGCGATGTCGTCGCTGCGGTGCGGGGGCACCAGGGCGTCGAACACGGCCTGGCACGTCTCCTCGGGCGTCCGGTCGTCGCCGCCCGCCAGCGTGTCGCGCAACAGGCCCAGACCGCCGTCGATGTCGCGGTCGCGGTGCTCGATGAGGCCGTCGGTGAACAGGACGAGCCTGCTGCCCTCGGCCAGCCTCAGCTCGGCGGTCTCGAACGGCTGGCTGTCCAGGCCCAGCGGCGGACAGGCCGGCACGTCCGGGAACTCCACGGTTCCGTCGGGTGCGACGACCGCGGGCGACAGATGCCCGGCCCTGGCCACGCTGCAGCTGCCGGACACCGGGTCGTAGACCGCGTACAGGCACGTTGCGCCCGTGATGGCCTCGGCGTCGCCGTTGCCGCCCTCTTCCTCGTCGATGCGCGAGACCAGCTCGTCGAGGTGGCCGAGCAGCTCGTCGGGCGGCAGGTCGAGGGTGGAGAAGTTGTGGACCGCGGTGCGCAGCCGGCCCATGGTGGCCGCCGCGTGCAGGCCGTGGCCGACGACGTCGCCGACGACCAGCGCGACCCGGGCGCCGGGCAGCGGGATGACGTCGAACCAGTCGCCGCCCACCCCTGCCTGCGCGGGCAGATAGCGGAAGGCGACGTCCAGGGCGTCCAGGGCGGGCAGGACGCGGGGCAGCAGGCTCCGCTGGAGGGTGACCGCCATGGTGTGCTCGCGGGTGAAGCGGCGGGCGTTGTCGATGGCGACGGCGGCGCGGGCGGCCAGCTCCTCGGCGAAGGACACATCGTCCTCCTCGAAGCTCTCCAGGCCCCGCGCACGCCAGAAGTTCGCGATGCCGAGGACCACTCCGCGGGCCTGCAGCGGCACCGCGAGCAGCGAGTGGACGCCGTGGGCGAGCGCCTTGTCCGCCCCCTCGGGGTCCTGCGCCCGCCAGCCCTCGGCGACGGCCAGATCGGCCTCGAGCACCGCGTGGCCGCCGGCCAGAGCCGCCGCCATGGGCGTGTTGGAGGCGACGAATCTGATCCGGTCGCCCACGGGCTGGAAGGGGTTGTCGACACGGTCGCCGCCCACGGCCACCCGGCGCATGTCCGTGAACACGCCCTTCGGCTCCTCGCCGCTGAGCACCGGGTCCAGCAGCTCCACCGTGACGAAGTCCGCGAACCGGGGAACGGCCATCTCCGCAAGCTCCTCGGCCGTCCGCACCACGTCCAGGGTGGCGCCGATCCGCACCCCGGCCTCGTACAGCATCTTCAGCCGTTCCCGGGCGACCTCGGCCGTGCCGGACAGGGCGATCAGCTCGGTGGTGTCCCGGAGGGTGGCGACCGTCCCCGCGGAACCGTCGTACGGGACGGTGGGGCGCGTGTTGACGGCCAGCAGGCGGTCCCCGGCCAGATGCACCTGGTCGGTCACGGCGCGGCCCGAGGACACCAGCTCGGCGATCTCCGGGTCGAGGCCGAGGTCGGCGGCGGGGCGCCCCTCGGCGTCGGCGGGCAGCTCCAGCAGCCGGCGGGCCTCGTCGTTGGCCAGCATGAGCCGGCCGTCGCCCCCGATGATGATCACCCCCTCGCGTACCGCGTGCAGAACCGCGTCGTGGTGTTCGTACATCCGGGTCATCTCGGTGGGGCCGAGCCCGTGCGTCTGGCGCCGCAGGCGTCTGCTCACCAGCACGGCGCTGCCGACGGCCAGGGTGAGGGCGACGATGGCGCTGCCGAAGAGCACCGGCATCTGGCGGTCGACCGCGTCGCCGACGTTGTCGATCCGGACGCCGGCGGCCACCAGGCCGACGATCTTCCCCTCGGCGTCGGCGACGGGGACGACGGCCCGGGCCGCGTCGTTCGGCTCTCCCTCGAAGATCTCCGTGAAGGCTTCCCCGGCGGCGGCCCGCTCGACGCCCTCGGCGCGCTCGCCGACCAGCCCCGGCTCGGTGTCGGCGTAGCGGACCCCGCTGGGGTCCATGACGGCGATGAAGTCCACGTTCGAGCCCCGGCGGGCCTCCTCGACGTGCGGCTGGAGCTCCGCCGCCGGATCGGGGGCGCTGAGGGCGGTGGCGGTGCCCGGAGCGTCCGCGAAGGACTCGGCTGCGGCGAGCGAGCGGTTCTCGGCGTTCTGCTCGCTGTCGGTCCGGGTCTGGAAGGCGAGGGCCACCACCACCGCGGCGATCAGCAGCAGCGCCACCATGATCTGGAGGAAGAGGACCTGACCTGCGGCGCTGTGCTCCCCTACCCGGGAGCGCAGGCTGCGGTGCGGAGGGCGGCGCGACGCGCCGGGACCGTTCCGGTACGGAGCGCTCCGCTCACGTCCGGTCGCCGGACGCCCATGCCGCCCACGGCGTCCCCGCCGGTCGGACCGCTTGCTGCGGTCCTGCCGGTCGTGGCGCTCATGCGCGAACGGGATTCCGTTGGGGCGGCCTGGCACACGCCCGAACCGTCCGGAACGTCCGTTCATGCCTCATTTCTAGCACTGGATGATGTTCCGCAATGGGCGAGAAGACGCCACCGCGAGACGTCGACGCCGCATCAGGGCTCGATGTTGTGGTTGAGGCGGAAGAGGTTGCCGGGGTCGAAGCGCCGTTTGAGCGCCGCCAGGCGATCGTAGTTCTGCCGGTAGTTGGACCGGACGCGGTCCTGGTCGTCCGGGCCCATGAAGTTCACATAGGCGCCGTCCTCCGAGTAGGGCTCCAGCGCCGCGTGGAAGTCGCGCGCCCAGCCCATCGCGGCCTCGCACTCGGCGCGGCTGGTGAGCGCGGGGCTCAGGGCGCTCGAGAAGTCCGCGTCCCGGTAGGCGAACGCGCTCTCCTCGGGCCCCACCCGATGGCACGCGCCGTCGATGGGGAACACCACCGTCGCGCTCTGGATGGTGGGCGCCGTGGCGCCGTACTCGGCGTACGCGGCGATCGCCCCGTCGGGCAGACCCTTGTGGAAGACGCCCTTCCAGTAGTGGAAGAGGCCCGCGGGCAGCATCTCGTCGAAGAGGGTGTTGATCGCCGGGTACGGCATACGCTCGAGGTACTGCCCCACCACCGGGCCGAGGCCGCCGAGGCGCGCGCGGACCCGGTCGTCCTCCTCCTGCGGGCCGGACCAGCAGGCGACCACGCCGCACAACGGCCGCCCGTGCCAGCGCTCCGGCAGGAACGGCGCCGGCGGGCCGAGCCCGACGACCAGCAGCGCGCCGAGCCTGTCGTCGGACTCGGCGATCATCTCCCGGTAGGCCCTCATCACGTCGCCGTCGAGCGGATAGAACGTCGGCCCGCCGAGGACGTCGGCCACGGGGTGCAGCCGGTACTCGAAGGACTCGACGACGCCGAAGTTCCCGCCGCCTCCTCGCACCGCCCACAGCAGGTCGGCGTTCTGCTCCCGCGAGCAGGTCAGGAGAGACCCGTCCGCCGTGACCAGGTCGACCGAGACCAGGTTGTCGCAGGCCAGCCCGCATCTACGGGACAGATGGCCCATGCCTCCCCCGGTGGTCAGCCCGCCGATGCCGGTGGAGGAGACGACCCCGCCCGTGGTCGCCAGGCCGAAGGCGTGCGTGGCGTGGTCGAGGTCCGCCCAGGTGCACCCGCCCTGGGCGCGGACCGTCCGGGCCTGGGGGTCGACCCGGATCCCCCGCATCCGCCCGAGGTCGAGCACGAGGCCCCCGTCGCACGTTCCGTAGCCGCTGACGCTGTGGCTGCCGCCGCGCACGGCCAGCAGGAGGTCACGCTCGCGGGCGAAGCCGACGGTCGCGATGACGTCGCCGGCGTCGGCGGCCCTGACGACGGCCGCCGGGCGCTTGTCGTGCATCGCGTTGTAGACCTTGCGCGCCTCGTCGTAGTCGGGGTCGCCCGGCGTGACGACGTCGCCGTGCACGGCCTCTCGGAGCCGCCGCGTCTGCTGGTCGTCGAGGGGCGCCGCGTAGGTGGTCATGGCCGCCGCCTGCCTTCCTTCGTCGTCAGGGAGGGTTCGGGGTACAGCACGGTTGTACGCCCGCCTCCGCGCCGGGCTCATCGCCGAAGCCGCCCATCCCACGCGGGCCCGGCATGGGCAGAACAGCCCATGCCCCCCCGCCCAGACCGCGCGGCCGGTCAGGCGAGGCCGTGTGTGAAGGCGTACGCCGTGGCCGCCGACCGGGACGACACGTCGAGCTTCGCGAAGATGTTGTTGAGATGACGGGCCACGGTGTGCTCGCTGATCACCAACTCCACGGCGATGGACCGGTTGGTCCGGCCCGCCGCGACCAGGCGCAGCACCTGCACCTCGCGCTCGGTGAGCCGGCCGGGGGGAC
>NZ_JBFAYB010000039.1:0-70349 GCF_040681075.1 Streptomyces sp. NPDC051907
CCCCGCCGGCTCTGGGACGACCTAGAGCGCGTGCGGCGGAAGTGGGAAGAGGGCAACCGATTCTCGCTGCACTCCCTGAGCGTGGCGTTGAGCCCCGAAGGCAGCACGCTCACGGCCCCGGACGGTGAGTGGTCGTTCTCCGTCTGATCCCCGAAGACCGCCCCGTCTGTCTGCTCCCCCCGTGGCGGATGGGCGGGGCTCTTCCGTCTTAGCTGTTCGTCTCGCCCGGCTTCCGCTCAGATACGTACGTCCCGCGCTGGGGGACCGTGAACACGTAGCCCTCTTCCCGCAAGAAGCGAACAGCGTTGCGGGCGGTTTCCCGCGCGACCCCGAAGCGCTGGGTCAATGCCGACTCAGATGGAATCTTGCGGTTGACCACCAAAGCGCCACGCTCAATGTCGGCAATGATCAGCGCCGCAATCTGCCGGTACACCGGGGTGGGCGACCCGTGGTCAATCTCGCTTTCGGACATGCGGCCAGAGTAGACAACCGGCCACGTCCGGGCCCACCTCTGTACGTCCACAGACTGACATAGACGAAGGTAGACAAGTTTCGTTAGGCTGCACAGCAGACCCCGGCGACGGAGACGGCTGGTACCCGTCTTGATCCGCCCCGGGGCGTGGCCAACAGCTATGAAGGAGCTGTGACATGCGTGACCTTATCGCCTCTTTCTTCGAATGCCTTCGGGCGCTTCTCGCTCCGCGCCGACCCGGACGGCACTCCGCGCGCTACCTCTGCCCACCGGCCTTTCAGCCTGCCCCTGCCCGCACTACGGACCCGTGGTCTCGTCCGTGGAGGGGGCCCAGTAGTGCCCAGGTCCGCGCAATCTTCCGCCCCGAAGAGGAGGAGGAAACAACCCTCCCCCTGTCACCAATCCAGCGTGAACGCCGGTACGCCGCTGCCTTCGCCGCAATCGGTGTGGACTACGACTACCCCGGAGCACCGTTTCCGGCACGGGCGTTTCCGACCATGGCGGTCTCGGCATGACCAGTGACACGCTCACTCTTCGGCCCACGTTCGGACGCGTCGCCCTGTGCGTGAAGTGCCACACGGTCGGGAAGGACCCCGTCCCCGTCCGGTGGATACAGAGCACCAGCGGCCCAGGAACTACCCTCTACGCCTGCCCTGAGCACGCGAAGGCGCTGCCCCCCGGCCCGATGTCGGGAGAGCCTGAGAAGCCCCTCTAGCGGCTCCCCGCTGGGTCCAGCCCCGTTCGGCTACTGGCCGGACGGGGCTCTTCGCGTCTTGACGTGCGGGTTTGCGTGCACGGTTTGACAAGACACCCGGGCGGGTGCGGGACCGTTCACGCCAACACCGCCGCGGACGTTCCGGCCCGTCTCGAGGCGCTGGGCATGACGGCTGGCCTCGACCGGGCGGCGCTGCACAGCCAGTTGGCGGCGGCCCTGTCGGTGGTGATCCATCTCGTACGGGACCGGGGCGGACGGCGGCGCGTCGCCGAGGTGCACGTGCTGGAGCGGGACGCGGCGGGACTGGTGGTGACCGTGCCGGCGCTGCGGTGGGGCGCCGAGGGGTTCGTGCACGAGCGGGGCTGGGCGCGGCTGCGGACGTTGATCGGGGGTGCGCTGTGACGGGGGCTGAGCCGCTGTACGCGGCCGCGGTGTGCGCGGGGGCGCTCGCATGGCTGGCGGCGGACCAGGAACGGGGGCTGCGGCGGGGGCGGCTGCTGCTGGCGGGCGGCGGTGCGGTGCAGACGCCCGCGGGGGGCTCATGGCGGTCGTCCCGCCTGTGGGAGCGGGTGCGACGGCTCGGGAGGGAGTGGCTGTGCCTGCCGGCGGCGCTGGTCCTCGCCGTGCTGGGGCAGTCCGTGCTCCCGCTGCTCGCGGGGGCGGCGGCAGTGCCGTTGGTCAGACGGCGGCTGCGGGCCCGAGAGCGCAGGCGGGAGGAGGACCGGCGGGCCGAGGGGGTCATCGCGCTGTGCGGCGAGGTCGCCGGCGAGCTGAGGGCGGGGCTCCAGCCGGGGCAGGCGCTGCTGTTCGCCGCGCGGTCCACAGGAGTGCTGGGCGGCGCGGAGGTCGCGGTGCTGGCGGCTGCGCGGTTCGGGGGCGATGTGCCGCGGGCGCTGCGGGAGGCGGCGCGGGCGCCGGGGGCGGACGGGCTCGCCGGAGTCGCGGCCTGCTGGCGGGTGTCGGTGGACAGCGGGGCGGGGCTGGCCGCCGGGCTGGACCGGCTGGAGGCGGCTCTGCGGGCCGAGCGGGACCAACGAGAGGAGTTGCGCGCTCAGTTGGCGGGTGCCTGGTCGACGGTGGTCTTGCTGGCGCTGCTCCCGGTGGTCGGCCTGGCGATGGGCTGGGCGCTGGGGGCCGATCCGCTGCACGTGCTCCTGCACACCCCGGCGGGCGCGGTCTGTCTGACAGTCGGCGGGCTGCTGGAGGCAGCCGGGCTCTGGTGGGCCGCGCGGATCGTTCGGAGAGGGGAGAAGGGGTGAACGGGGAAGTTGTCCACAGGCTGGGGGCAGCGGCGGCGATTCTCGGCGTCGTCTCCTGCGCTGGCTTCACCGTCGCGGCGCGACGGCAGGAACGCAGGGTGCGCCAGCGGATCGCGGCACTGCTGGCTGTGGAGCGCGGACGGCGGCGGCTGTGGCGGCCGGAGTACGGGCGGCGGGCGAAGCCCTGGGCGGCGCCGCTGGGCGCGCTGATCGCCGCGTGTGTCCTGATCGGCGGGGCGACCGGGACAGTCGTCGGGCTGGCCGCGGCGTTCGGAGCACGGCGCTGGCAGCGCGGTCGCGAGCGCGCCGTGAGCGGCGACCAGGACCCGGGTCTGCTGACGGACCCGGCCGTCGAACGCCAACTGCCGCTCGCAGCAGACCTTCTGGCTGCGTGCATCTCGGCCGGGGCGGGCCCGCGCGAGGCGGCGCAGGCGGTCGGGGAGTCCCTGGGCGGACCCGTCGGCGAGCGGCTCGCCAGGGCGGCGGCCGAACTGCGACTCGGCGGCGAACCAGCCCGGGCGTGGGGGTGGTTCGGCCGGATACCGGGCGCGGCGGCGCTCGCCCGGTGCCTGGAGCGGGCCGACTCCACCGGCGCTCCGGCTGCCCAGGCGGTGTCCCGGCTCGCCGAGCGCTGCCGCGCCGACCGGGCCAGGGCGGCCGCGGCCCGCGGGCGCCGGGCGCAGGTCCTGATCACCGCCCCGGTGGGGCTGTGCTTCCTGCCGGCGTTCCTCGCGGTCGGGGTGGCCCCCGTGGTGATCGGCCTGGCAGGCGGACTGCTGAAAGGCAGCTGAGGAGTTGCGCCGACCAGTCGGCTGCGGCGATCGAGAAGCGAGGCGGCCGAAGAAGCGAGGCCGCCGACGAGCTACGGCAACTGAACTATTTCTTGCGGGGGTTGAGATGTGGAAGTCGATGCGGCAATGGCTGTGCGGCCTGTCGCGCAGGGTCCGTGCGGACGAGGGGATGACGACGTCCGAGTACGCGATGGGAACGATCGCGGCCTGTGCTTTCGCGGCCGTTCTGTACAAGGTCGTCACCAGCGGCGCGGTGTCGGGAGCGCTGGAGTCGGTCATCGGGAAGGCGCTCGATGCGCAGTTCTGAGGCCTGGGCGCGCGACAGGGGGTCGGTGACGGCGGAGGCGGCTGTCGCGGTGCCGGCGCTGGTCGTGTTCGCCATGGCGCTGGTCTGGGCGCTTATGGCGGCCTCGGCGCAGATCCAGTGTGTGGACGCGGCTAGAGCCGGGGCGAGGGCGGCCGCGAGATCGGAGCCGAGGGACGCCGCGCTGGCCGCGGCCCGCTCAGCGGCTCCAGGCGGCGCACGCATCACGCTCGGGCGTGCGGGTGAGCTCTGGCGGGTGCGGGTCGAGGCGGACGCCCCGGGGCCGGGTGCGCTGGCGCTGACCCTGAGCGCGGACGCGGTGGCTCTCGCGGAGGACGCCGTGGGACAGGAGGCGGCTCGGTGAGCGGCCCGCTGGGAGGCTCGGTGAGCGGCTCGGCGAACCGGGAGCGCGGGTCGGCCACCGTGTGGGTCGCCATGGCCGCGACGGTGCTGTGCGCGGTCTTCGCGGCGGTCCTCGCCCTGGGGCAGGCAGTGGTCGCCCGGCACCGGGCGGGCGCGGCAGCCGACCTCGCCGCGCTGGCCGCCGCCGACCATGCGCTCTCCGGGACGGCGGCGGCCTGCGCCAAGGCGGGCGAGGTGGCCGGGGCGCAGGGCGCGGCGGTGGTGCGGTGCGCCGTGCGCGGCGAGATCGCCGATGTGACGGCACAGGCGAGCTTCGGCCCGTACGCCCCGACGGTCAGATCCCGCGCGGGCCCTCAGACGCCTGTGGAGCAGCCCCCTGAGCCCCCGCCACGCCCGGACCGGGGAGACGACCGGCCGAGCGGGGTCCCCGGCCCTGAGGGAGCCTCCTCAGGCCCGGGTGGGGGCGCCTGGCTGGCGGGAGCCTCCCCAGGCCCTGGTGCGGGCGTCTGGCCGGCGGGAGCCTCCCCAGGCCCGGATGCGGGCCCCCGCCCGGCGGAAGTCTCCTCATCGTCCGCAGCGGTCGCCTGGTCCGCGGGTGCCTGTGCTCCGTTCGGAGCAGCCGTTGGGCTCGCCTGGGGGGCTTCCCGGAGCAGTTCCGTGAGGAGGCGGACCGCGCCGCGCTTGTGGAGAGGGTCGTTCCCGTTGCCGCATTTGGGGGATTGGATGCACGACGGGCAGCCCGCCTCGCACTCGCACGACGCGATGGCCTCACGCGTCGCGGTCAGCCACTCGCGGGCCGTGTGGAAGGCCCGCTCGGCGAAGCCCGCGCCACCCGGATGGCCGTCGTACACGAAGACCGTCGGCAGCAGCGTGTCCGGGTGGAGGGGGACCGAGACCCCGCCGATGTCCCAGCGGTCGCAGGTGGCGAAGAGCGGCAGCATGCCGATGGAGGCGTGCTCGGCGGCGTGCAGAGCCCCGCCCAGCTGCTCCGGATTCACCCGGGCGGCGTCCAGCTGGTCCTCGGTGACCGTCCACCACACGGCCCGCGTCCGCAGGGTGCGCGGCGGCAGATCGAGCTTGCTCTCGCCGAGCACCTCGCCGGTGATCAGCTTGCGGCGCAGGAAGGAGACGACCTGGTTGGTGACCTCGACGGACCCGTAGCAGAGCCGCCCCGAACCCCAGGGAATCTCGGTGTCGGTCTCCAGGACGGCGATGGAGGTGGTGTCGCGGGCGGTGGTGGAGTACGGCGGGTTGGCCTCCTCGACCAGGGCCGCCGAGTCCTCCAGGTCCAGGTGCTTCACCAGGTACGTACGGCCCTGGTGGAGGTGGACGGCGCCGTCGTGGACGGCGGTGTGGGCTGCCGAGGCGTCGACCGTGCCCAGCAGCCGGCCGGTGGCGGCCTCGACGATCTGGACCGGCCGGCCGCCCTCGCCCCGGATGTCGGTGAGGTCGGCGGCGCGCTCACGCCGGGTCCAGTGCCAGCCCGAGGTCCGGCGGCGGAGCAGCCTGGCGGTCTCCAGCTGGGGCATGAGGTCGGCGGTGGCCGGGCCGAAGAGGTCGAGGTCGGCTTCCGTCAGGGGCATCTCGGCGGCCGCGGCGCACAGATGGGGGGCGAGGACGTACGGGTTGTCGGGGTCCAGGACCGTGGACTCCACGGGCTGCTGGAACAGGGCCTCGGGGTGGTGGACGAGGAAGGTGTCCAGCGGGTCGTCGCGGGCGACCAGGACGGCCAGGGCGCCCTGGCCGGAGCGGCCCGCCCGGCCGGCCTGCTGCCACAGGGACGCCCGGGTCCCGGGGTAGCCGGCGATCACGACGGCGTCGAGGCCCGAGACGTCGACGCCGAGCTCCAGGGCGGTGGTGGCGGCCAGGCCGAGGAGTTCTCCGGAGTGCAGGGCTCGCTCCAGCGCGCGGCGCTCCTCGGGCAGGTAGCCGCCCCGGTAGGCCGCGACACGCGCGGGCAGTGAGCGGTCTACCTCGGCCAGTCGCTCCTTGGCGATCACGGAGATGAGCTCCGCGCCGCGCCGGGAGCGCACGAAGGCGACTGTCCGCACCCCCTGCACGGTCAGATCCGTCAGGAGGTCGGCTGTCTCGGCGGTGGCGGTGCGGCGCACCGGAGCGCCCTTCTCGCCGTGGAGCTCGGTGAGCGGGGGCTCCCAGAGGGCGAAGACCAGCTCGCCGCGGGGCGAGGCGTCGTCGGAGACCTCCTGGACGGGCAGGCCGGTGAGGCGGCCGGCGGCCACGGAGGGTTCCGCGGCGGTGGCGGAGGCGAGGAGGAAGACGGGGTTCGCTCCGTAGCGGGCGCACAGCCGGCGGAGGCGGCGCAGCACCTGGGCGACGTGGGAGCCGAATACTCCCCGGTAGGTGTGGCACTCGTCGATCACGACATAGCGCAGGCTGCGCAGGAAGGAGGACCAGCGGGGGTGGGACGGGAGTATCCCGCGGTGGAGCATGTCGGGATTGGTGAGGACGTAGTTCGCGTACTGGCGGACCCACTCGCGTTCCTCGACCGGGGTGTCGCCGTCGTAGACGGCGGGCCGGATCCGGTTGCCCAGCGGGGCGGCGAGTTCCTTGACGGCGCGCCGCTGGTCGGCGGCAAGGGCCTTGGTGGGGGCCAGGTACAGGGCCGTGGCGCCGCGTCCGTTGGGGGCCTCCGCGCCGTCCAGGAGGGCGGTGAGCACGGGCGCGAGGTAGGCCAGGGACTTGCCCGACGCGGTGCCGGTGGCGATGACGACGGATTCGCCGTCCAGGGCGTGCTCGGCGGCCGCTGCCTGGTGGGCCCAGGGGTGCTCGATGCCCGCCTGCTGAATGGCTTTGATCACTTCTGATCGAATGCGGTCGGGCCAGACTGCATGCCGACCGGGCTTGGGGGGCAAGTGCTCCGTATGAGTGATGCGCGCAGCCCGACTCGCCCCTGCGGTGAGCCGGTCGAGGACCGTACCGGGGGAGGGGCGGGTTTCCCCGCTCTCGGGAGGTCGACTGGGACGGTGATTCTTGGCCATCGGCACCGAGTGTGTCACCGGCGTGACGGACAATGGTCCCAAGGCGTCGTGCATGGCTGCTGGTAAGTGATTGAATGCCATCGCGGCTGGCGACCGTCCCCCGGCTCCGCCGGGGAGACCTCAGGGGGCGGCCGCTCGATAGCAAGGTGCTGGAGGATCCGTGGACCTGTCCCTGTCGACTCGCAATGTGTCCGGCCCGAGTGGCGACCGTACGGTCGTCGAGGTCGGTGGCGAGATTGATGTGTATACCGCGCCCAAGCTGCGCGAGCAGTTGGTCGAGTTGGTGAACGACGGCAGCTACCACCTGGTTGTCGACATGGAAGGCGTGGACTTCCTGGACTCCACCGGCCTCGGCGTGCTCGTCGGCGGTCTGAAGCGTGTGCGTGCGCATGAAGGCTCGCTGCGCCTCGTCTGCAACCAGGAGCGCATTCTCAAGATCTTCCGGATCACTGGTCTGACCAAGGTGTTCCCCATCCACACCACGGTCGACGAAGCCGTCGCGGCCACTGACTGACGGTCGGCTTCAGACTGCCGGAGGAAAGAGGGGCACCGGGCATCCAGCCCGGGCCCCTGAGATGCACGCCCGTACGTCCGAGGGGGATCGCATGGCCACCGTTGAACTCCGCTTCAGCGCCCAGCCCGAACACGTCAGGACGGCCCGTCTGGTGGCGGCTGCCGTGGCGCGCCGGGCCGGGGTCGACGAGGCGGTGCTTGACGAGGTCCGCCTAGCGGTCGGCGAGGCATGCAGCCGTGCGGTCGGGCTGCATCGCGTCAATGGCATCACCGCCCCCGTGCGCGTCGTCCTGACCGACGAGGAGAAGGCTTTCTCCATCGAGGTCGGGGACGAAGTACCGAGCGCGGGCGGCACAGACTCCTCCTCCGCTCGGGGCGCGCGCAACGGCGCAGACCAGGACGGCGACTCCGAGGGCGAGGACGAGATGGGGCTGGCGGTCATCAGCGGCCTCGTCGACGACGTGGAGGTCTCCTCGACCGACGACGGCGGCGTGATCCGCATGAGCTGGCCCACGACGCCAGTCACCCTCGAGCCCTGACCCCTCGAAGCCCTGCCCGTCTCGAGCCCTGACCCCGTCCGGGCTCGGAGATCCCGTGTGTCGGAGCCCCCGACCACTCCAACGGAGCAGTCGACGGTTATTCATTGTCATGGGTTGATCGCTCGACGTGGTGCCTCATCGCCCCTGCCGTCCGCCGCCACCCACTGTCACCCGTGATAGGCGTCCCGCGACGCGGTCGACGTCTTCCGTGTCTTCCGTCAGGCCGCCTGACCGGGCTTGAAGGCTGACCGGCCTGACCGTCTGGCGAGCAGCCGGCCTCGTCGCTCCCGCTCGGTTCCGTCGCCACGCGACGCGGACCGCATGGCGCGGGCCGTATCCGTACGTCCCCCGCCTCCACGGACCTGCCCCGGCCCCATGGCCCACCACTGCCGCCACCGGCCCCTGACAGAGCCCAGCCCTGCCCAGCCCACCCCCGCGGTGCTCGTCGCACGCCGGGCCGTGATCGGTGGCCCGCGAAGCCTCCCGCCGTGTCCTCAGCGGCCCCTCGGCAGCCCCCGTGGCCCCTTCGGCGCCGTCGGAGTCCAGCCGACTCCAGCCGACTCCAGTCCTGCGCCTCGGCCGGTTCTGCGCCGGCCGCACGGACAATGCATTGATCTTTTTTCTGATCGTCCAGTAATGGTTTGAACTTAAAAGCCATGCCTGATCAGGGGCTTTTTCCATTTCCAAGGTCAATGATCAAGCGTCAATGCCTTTGCCCCATTACCTCTTTCGGGGGTCTTTTCTGGAGGCGATCATTTGCTGAGTAGCAAGCGAAGGTCAATTCCATTTGTCGCGCACTGTTTTGATCAGGTTCCGCTCCCTACAATCCGTCCACATCTTGAGCTCTGAGCGTCAAGGAGGACGAATGGCGGGGCTCGTCAACTCAGAACTGTCCGACCAACCTACTTCTCTCGCAGCCGCGGTACTCACCGCCGACAACCGGCTGATCGTGATCGTCATCGCCGTCGTGGCCGTGGCGGCACTGTTCGTCGCCCAGCTGCTGGTGCGCCAGGTGCTGGCCGCCGGCGAGGGCACCGATTCCATGAAGAAGATCGCGGGCGCGGTGCAGGAAGGCGCGAATGCCTATCTGGCACGGCAGTTGCGCACTCTCGGCGTCTTCGCCGTCGTGGTGTTCTTCCTACTTCTGCTGCTGCCGGCCGACGACTGGTCGCAACGGGCCGGACGCTCGGTGTTCTTCCTGGTGGGCGCGGTCTTCTCGGCGGCCACCGGATACATCGGCATGCGTCTTGCCGTACGAGCGAATGTGCGCGTGGCCGCGGCCGCGCGTGAAGCCACTCCGGCCGAAGGCGAGCCGGAAAAGGATCTGACGGCTGTCTCGCACAAGGCCATGAAGATCGCTTTCCGTACGGGAGGCGTGGTCGGCATGTTCACGGTGGGCCTCGGCCTGCTCGGCGCCTCCTGCGTGGTTCTCGTCTACGCGGCCGACGCCCCCAAGGTGCTCGAGGGCTTCGGTCTCGGCGCCGCGCTGATCGCGATGTTCATGCGTGTCGGCGGAGGCATCTTCACCAAGGCCGCCGACGTCGGCGCCGACCTCGTGGGCAAGGTCGAGCAGGGCATCCCCGAGGACGACCCGCGCAACGCCGCCACCATCGCCGACAACGTGGGCGACAACGTCGGCGACTGCGCGGGCATGGCGGCCGACCTCTTCGAGTCGTACGCCGTCACGCTCGTCGCGGCGCTCATCCTCGGCAAGGCCGCGTTCGGCGACGCCGGACTGGCCTTTCCGCTGATCGTCCCGGCGATCGGCGTGGTCACCGCGATGATCGGCATCTTCGCGGTCGCCCCGCGGCGCGCCGACCGCAGCGGGATGACCGCCATCAACCGCGGATTCTTCATCTCCGCGGCCATCTCGCTCGTCCTGGTGGCGGTAGCCGTCTACGTCTACCTGCCGTCCTCCTACGCCAAGTTGGAAGGCGTCTCCGAGGCGGCCATCCTCGCGCACGAGGGCGACCCGCGGGTCCTCGCGGTCGTCGCGGTCGCCATCGGCATCGTGCTGGCCGCCCTGATCCAGCAGCTGACCGGCTACTTCACCGAGACGAACCGGCGCCCCGTGCGCGACATCGGCAAGTCGTCGCTGACCGGTCCCGCCACCGTCGTGCTCGCCGGCATCTCCATCGGCCTGGAATCCGCCGTCTACACCGCGCTGTTGATCGGCCTCGGCGTGTACGGAGCGTTCCTGCTCGGCGGTACGTCGATCATGCTGGCGCTCTTCGCCGTGGCGCTCGCCGGCACCGGCCTGCTCACCACCGTCGGCGTCATCGTCGCCATGGACAC
Organism: Streptomyces sp. NPDC051907; assembly: GCF_040681075.1. Classification (NCBI taxonomy): domain Bacteria; kingdom Bacillati; phylum Actinomycetota; class Actinomycetes; order Kitasatosporales; family Streptomycetaceae; genus Streptomyces; species Streptomyces sp. NPDC051907. The sequence continues at coordinate 10,251 of NZ_JBFAYB010000039.1, forward strand.
CTTCGGTCCCGTCTCCGACAACGCCCAGGGCATCGCCGAGATGTCCGGCGACGTGCAGGGCGCGGGCGCGCAGGTGCTCACCGACCTGGACGCCGTCGGCAACACCACCAAGGCCATCACCAAGGGAATCGCGATCGCCACGGCCGTGCTCGCCGCGGCGGCGCTCTTCGGCTCGTACCGCGACGCCATCGCGACCGCGGCCCAGGACGTCGGCGAGAAGCTCGGCGACGGCGCCCCGATGAACCTCGTCATGGACATCTCCCAGCCCAACAACCTGGTGGGCCTGATCCTCGGCGCGGCGGTCGTCTTCCTGTTCTCGGGGCTGGCGATCAACGCGGTGTCCCGTTCGGCCGGCGCCGTGGTCTACGAGGTGCGGCGGCAGTTCCGCGAGCACCCCGGGATCATGGACTACACGGAGAAGCCGGAGTACGGGCGCGTCGTCGACATCTGCACCAAGGACGCCCTGCGCGAGCTGGCCACTCCCGGTCTGCTCGCCGTGCTCACCCCCATCGCCGTCGGCTTCTCGCTCGGCGTGGGCGCCCTCGGCGCCTTCCTCGCCGGCGCGATCGGCACCGGCACCCTGATGGCCGTCTTCCTCGCCAACTCCGGTGGCGCGTGGGACAACGCCAAGAAGCTCGTCGAGGACGGCCACCACGGCGGCAAGGGCAGCGAGGCCCACTCCGCGACCGTCATCGGCGACACGGTCGGCGACCCGTTCAAGGACACGGCGGGCCCCGCGATCAACCCGTTGCTGAAGGTGATGAACCTGGTGGCGCTGCTGATCGCGCCCGCGGTCGTCCAGTTCAGCTATGGAGACGACGCGAACGCCGGGGTACGGGCGGTGGTCGCCGTCCTCGCCATTCTGATCATCGTCGGCGCCGTGTACATCTCCAAGCGCCGCGGCATCGCCGTGGGCGACGAAGGCAACTCCGCCGAGCGCAGTGCGAAGTCACCCGACCCAGCGGTGGTCTCGTAGCACCCGCTCACACAACGGCTCCACCGAGCACCTGCTCCAGCACGGGCTCAAAGGACGGGCGGACGGCGCGCATTGACGCGTCGTCCGCCCGTTGTGCGTACGCCCGTCGTGCGTACGCCGCCTCTGCGTCCGCCCGTCGTGCGTCCGGTCGTCGTTCAGTCGCCAGCCCGTCCTCAGCCCGTCCCCGGCCTGTCTCCACTCGACCTTCCCTCGGGCCCCTCGGGCCTTCACTCGGCCGTCCGTCCCACCGGAGTCCCCCCTGTACGTCCCCTGCTCGCCCCGCTGCTCGTCCCTCTGCCCGTTCGTCGGTCACGGGTGAGGCTTGTCTCTCGGGGTGTAAATGGTTCTAATAAGTGATGAACCGGGCGCACGCCACACGGCTGTCGCCCACTTGGCGTGTATGTTCCGGGGCCGAGAGCCTTGGAAGGGACCAATCCGGTGAACAAGAAGATTGCGGCCGCCCTGTCCGGCGGTGCGGTACTGGTACTCGCGCTGTCGGCCTGCAGCAGTGACGACGGCGAGGACAAGGTCAACGACTGGGCGAAGAAGTACTGCGACCAGGCGCAGTCTCAGATCAAGAAGCAGGCCGAGGCCGAGCGCCTCATCCGCTCGACCGCCTCGGACGGCGACCCGGCCGACATCCAGGCCGCAGACTCGAAGGCGTTCAAGGACCTCGCCGAGGTGAACACGGCGCTCGCGGCCGCGTTCCGCGGCGCCGGTGCGCCGCCCGTGGACAACGGCGACAAGCTGGTGGAGGCCGCGGCCGTCGAACTCGAGGCCAACGCCAAGGCGTACCTCGATCTGAAGAAGCAGATCGACGGACTCGACACCAAGGTCCAGCAGAAGTTCGCGGACGGGCTGGAGCCCGTCGCGGAGGGCCTGAAGAAGATCGAGAAGAACCAGGCCGCGCGGAATGAGCTGCGCGAGGGCGACACCGGCCCGGCGATGGCGAAGCAGCCGGGCTGCAAGGCGTCGACGACGTCGAACCCCGCGGCCGGCTCGGCCCCGTCCGACAAGCCCTCCGACAAGCCGTCCGAGAAGTCCTCCGAGAAGCCGGCGGACAAGCCCGCGGAGAAGGAGTCGGACAAGGAGTCGGACAAGGCTTCCGCCAAGGCCGCTCCGGCCGCGGTCAACAGGCCGTACGCCGGCCTCTGAGCACCGGCGGCCTCTGAGCCACCCGACGCACGGCGTCGCTCCCGTCTCGTATCCGCACGGCCCGGTCCCGCTTCAGGGGCCGGGCCGTGCGGCGTTTGTCAGTGGCGGCGGCCACAATGGGCGAGTGAGTACGACGAGCCCTGCCGAAGGCCTTCCCGCGCCCGACCGTTCGCCCCGGCTCCGCGAGGCGCTCCTCGCCGCAGCCTTCACCGCCGACGGGCTGCTCGACCTGCTCGGAGCGCCCGCGTACGCCGCCCTCGCCCGCAGCGAGACCGTGCCCGCCCTGCGCGCCACCCGCGGGGACGGCGTCCTGGAGACGCTGGTGCGGCTCTTCCTCCTCCAGCGCCCCGTCGCCTACGAGCGGGCGGAGGCCGCGCTGCCGCTCGAGGACTGCCTGGCCGACGGCTGGGTCGTGCGCGACGGCGACGACGTGCGCGCCACCGTGGACGTGCGGCCGTACGGCGGACCGGAGGGCCAGGACTGGTTCATCGTCTCCGACCTCGGCTGCGCGGTCGGCGGCGCGGGCGGCGCCGGCGGCCAGGGCGAGGGAGTCGTGCTCGGCGTCGGCGGAGCGTCCACCACGCTCGCCGGGATCACCGTGCGCACGCCCGTCTCCTCCGCGCTCGACCTCGGCACGGGCTCCGGCATCCAGGCCCTGCACGCCGCGCAGCACGCCACCCAGGTCACGGCCACCGATCTGAACCCGCGCGCCCTGCACTTCACCCGGCTCACCCTCGCGCTCTCCGGCGCGGCCGGAGCCGATCTGCGCGAGGGCTCGCTCTTCGAGCCCGTCGGCGAGCAGACGTACGACCTGATCGTGTCGAACCCGCCGTTCGTCATCTCTCCCGGCGCCCGGCTGACCTACCGGGACGGCGGGATGGGCGGCGACGACCTGTGCCGCACGCTGGTGCAGCAGGCGGGCGAGCGGCTGAACGACGGGGGGTACGCCCAGTTCCTCGCCAACTGGCAGCATGTGGAGGGGGAGGAGTGGCAGGAGCGGCTGCGCTCCTGGGTGCCGCGCGGCTGCGACGCCTGGATCGTGCAGCGCGAGGTCCAGGACGTGACGCAGTACGCGGAGTTGTGGCTCCGCGACAGCGGCGACCACCGCGGCGACGAAGCCGCGTACGCCGAGCGGTACGACGCGTGGCTCGACGAGTTCGAGGCGCGCAAGACCAAGGCCGTCGGATTCGGCTGGATCACGCTGCGGAAGTCCGGGGCCGAGCGTCCGTCGATCGTCGTAGAGGAATGGCCGCACCCCGTCGAGCAGCCGCTCGGCGACAGCGTCCTGGCGCACTTCGCACGACAGGACTATCTGCGTACGCGGGACGACGCGGCCCTGCTGGCCGACCGGTTCACCCTGGCCGCCGAGGTCGTGCAGGAGCAGGTCGGGATGCCGGGCGCGGAGGACCCCGAGCATGTGGTGCTCCGGCAGAACCGGGGCATGCGGCGCGCCACCAAGGTCGACACCGTCGGCGCGGGCTTCGCGGGCGTGTGCGACGGGTCGCTGAGCGCGGGGCGGATTCTGGACGCCATCGCGCAGCTCATCGACGAGGACCCGGTGCTGCTGCGGGACCGCACGCCGCAGGCGATCCGGCTGCTGGTCGGGGAGGGTTTCCTGGACCCGGTCGCGGCGCCCTGATCCGGACCGGCGCCCCCGGCGGGAGCGAAGGCCCGCACGCCGGCGGGAGCGAGGGCCGGGTTCCAGCCCGGATCAAGGGCCGGATCCCCGCTCGGGAGCGAGGGCTGGGTCCTTGACGGGAGCGCCAGGGAGCGAAGGCCGGCTCCCCCCTCCGGAGTCCCCGCTCCTGCTCAGGAGGGAAAATCGGCCAATGTTCGGTTTGTGTGCTGCATCCCTCCGCGAGAAGTGCAGAGAGAAGGGGAAGGCGAGCCTCCGGTGATCCGGCTCGCGCGACCGGCCGGGTGAACCGCGCCGGGGCTCCCGCCGCGTTCACCCGGAATTCGCACCCCTGACGCCCAGGGGCGCCAGCCTCGGCCTCCGGGAATCCTCGGTGTGAGGAAAAGGACGGGGTGCAGGCATGGAGAGCGGGCCAGCGATCTTCGCCGGAACGGCATTCGCGCTGTTCGGGGCCGGGCTGCTGCTGTGGACGGGGGTCCGCGTGGCGCACCGGGCGCCCGTCGCGCACGGAGTGAGCCCCGCCACGGCCGTCGCCCTGGCGACGCTCAGCGGAGCGGGCTTCCTGGCCCTCGGGGTGTGGTGCTTCGGCCGGGTCTGAATCCGCGCCCGGAGAGACGACGTGCCGGTCCGGGCGGCAGGAATGGCTGGAGTCGGGTTACCGTTCGAGTGGCCGTTGCGGGCTTTTGCCGTTTGACACGGGGGCGGGTTGTACCGTCACACTCCGCAGCGGGCAGCAGCGTCACAGCAGTGCGTACGCCGTACGGCACCGCCGTGATCGCCCACCGAGCGTCGACCGGAGAGAAGAGCGAAGTTGTCCCCGACCAGCGAGACCGCACACGGCGGCCGCCGACTCGTGATCGTCGAGTCGCCTGCCAAGGCGAAGACGATCAAGGGCTACCTCGGCCCCGGCTATGTCGTCGAGGCGAGCGTCGGGCACATCCGCGACCTGCCGAACGGCGCCGCCGAGGTGCCGGAGAAGTACACCGGCGAGGTGCGCCGCCTCGGTGTCGACGTCGAGAACGACTTCCAGCCGATCTATGTCGTCAACGCCGACAAGAAGGCGCAGGTCAGGAAGCTCAAGGAGCAGCTCGCCGAATCCGACGAGCTCTTCCTCGCCACCGATGAGGACCGCGAGGGCGAGGCCATCGCCTGGCACCTGCTCGAGGTCCTCAAGCCCAAGGTCCCCGTCCACCGGATGGTCTTCCACGAGATCACCAAGGACGCGATCCGCGACGCCGTCGCCAACCCGCGCGAGCTCAACAAGCGCATGGTCGACGCCCAGGAGACCCGCCGTATCCTCGACCGCCTCTACGGCTACGAGGTCTCGCCGGTCCTGTGGAAGAAGGTCATGCCGCGGCTGTCCGCGGGCCGCGTCCAGTCCGTCGCCACCCGTCTCGTCGTCGAGCGCGAACGCGAGCGCATCGCCTTCCGCTCCGCCGAGTACTGGGACCTGACCGGCACGTTCTCCACCGGCCGGGCCGGCGACGCCTCCGACCCCTCGTCCTTCTCCGCCCGTCTGAACACGGTCGACGGACAGCGCGTCGCCCAGGGCCGCGACTTCGGCTCCGACGGAAAGCTCAAGTCCGGCCAGGTGCTGCACCTGGACGAGGCGAACGCCCGCTCGCTGGCCGCCGCGCTCGCCGACGCCTCGTTCGCCGTGCGCTCGGTCGAGTCGAAGCCGTACCGCCGCTCTCCGTACGCCCCCTTCCGTACGACGACGATGCAGCAGGAGGCCTCCCGCAAGCTGGGCTTCGGGGCGAAGGCCACCATGCAGGTCGCGCAGAAGCTGTATGAGAACGGCTTCATCACCTATATGCGTACGGACTCCACCACGCTCTCGGACACCGCCGTCGCGGCGGCCCGGGCGCAGGTCACGCAGCTGTACGGCAGCGACTACCTGCCGGAGAAGCCGCGTGTCTACGCGGGCAAGGTCAAGAACGCGCAGGAGGCGCACGAGGCGATCCGTCCCTCGGGCGACCGTTTCCGCACGCCTGCCGAGACCGGCCTGTCCGGCGACCAGTTCCGGCTCTACGAGCTCATCTGGAAGCGGACCGTCGCCTCCCAGATGAAGGACGCGGTCGGCAACAGCGTCACCGTCCGCATCGGCGGACGCGCCTCGGACGGCCGGGACGCCGAGTTCACCGCCTCCGGCAAGACGATCACCTTCCACGGCTTCATGAAGGCCTACGTGGAAGGGGCGGACGACCCGAACGCCGAGCTCGACGACCGCGAGCGCCGTCTGCCGCAGGTCGCCGAGGGCGACGCGCTGGCCGGCGAGGACATCACCGCGGACGGCCACGCGACCAAGCCGCCGGCCCGCTACACCGAGGCCTCGCTGGTCAAGGAGCTGGAAGAGCGCGAGATCGGCCGCCCGTCGACGTACGCGTCGATCATCGGCACGATCCTGGACCGCGGCTATGTGTTCAAGAAGGGCACGGCCCTCGTGCCGTCCTTCCTGAGCTTCGCCGTGGTCAACCTGCTGGAGAAGCACTTCGGCCGGCTTGTCGACTACGACTTCACCGCGCGGATGGAGGACGACCTCGACCGCATCGCGCGGGGCGAGGCGCAGGCCGTGCCGTGGCTGAAGCGCTTCTACTTCGGCGAGGGCGACGCCGCCGGCGCGGCCTCCGAGGCGGGCAACGGCGACGGCGACCACCTCGGCGGGCTGAAGGAACTGGTCACCGACCTCGGCGCGATCGACGCCCGGGAGATCTCCAGCTTCCCCGTCGGCGAGGGGATCGTGCTCCGCGTCGGCCGGTACGGCCCGTACGTCGAGCGCGGCGAGAAGGACGCGGAAGGCCACCAGCGCGCCGACGTCCCGGACGACCTCGCGCCGGACGAGCTGACCGTGGAGTACGCGGAGGAGCTGCTGGCCAAGCCGAGCGGCGACTTCGCGCTGGGCACGGACCCGGCGTCGGGCAACGAGATCATCGCGAGGGACGGGCGCTACGGCCCGTATGTGACCGAGGTGCTGCCCGAGGGCACGCCGAAGACCGGCAAGAACGCGGTGAAGCCGCGCACGGCCTCGCTCTTCAAGTCGATGTCGCTCGACACGGTCACGCTCCAGGACGCGCTGAAGCTGATGTCCCTGCCGCGTGTGGTGGGCAAGGACGCGGAAGGCGTCGAGATCACCGCGCAGAACGGCCGCTACGGCCCGTACCTGAAGAAGGGCACCGACTCGCGCTCCCTGGAGACCGAGGACCAGCTCTTCAGCATCACGCAGGACGAGGCCCTGGCGATCTACGCCCAGCCGAAGGCCCGCGGCCGCGCCGCCGCCAAGCCGCCACTGAAGGAGCTGGGCACCGACCCGGTCAGCGAGCGTCCCGTGGTGGTCAAGGACGGCCGCTTCGGTCCGTACGTCACCGACGGCGAGACGAACGCGACGCTGCGCACCGGCGACAGCGTCGAGGACATCACGCCGGAGCGGGGCTACGAGCTGCTGGCGGAGAAGCGCGCCAAGGGACCCGCCAAGAAGAAGACGGCGAAGAAGGCTCCGGCCAAGAAGGCCCCGGCGAAGAAGGCCCCGGCGAAGAAGGCGGCCGCGAAGAAGACCGCGGCCAAGAAGACGACGGCTGCGAAGAAGACGACCGCCGCGAAGAAGACGACGGCCGCGGCCGCCAAGAAGACGGCTGCGTCGGCGAAGGCGTCGACGGAGGAGTAGCGGGTCCGGCGCGAGGGCCGGCCGGGCACGGCGGGCTGGGCTCTCTGGGTCAGGCCCTCCGGGACCGGCTTGCGCCGGCCCCCGGCGCTCCGCGCGAGCTGTTCTTGGGCGCTTTGGGCGGGGGAGCTTCTGCACCCTCCGCGCAAAGCGCCCATGTGTTCGGGCAGCCCAACGGGGAGCAAGTCGCTCCGGATAGGCTGGGCGAATGACGCGAGCCGAGCAGCCAGCCGAGCAGCAGGCGGTCAACAGCACCGTCACAGAGACTGCCTCAGACTCCGACGCCCTTGCCGCGGACTCCCGTGAGCGCGCCGTGCGCGCTCTGCTGCGCAATCCTTCGCTGAGGCGATTGTGGAGCGCGCAGGTCGTCGGCGGCATCGGGGACGCTCTGAGCGTTCTCGTCCTCCTGCTGCTGGCGCTTCAAGCGGCGGTCTCTGCGGGCTCGTTCGGCGACGGCTACCGAGGGGCGGCCTTCGCCGTCGCCGCGGTGCTCGGCGCGCGAGTCCTCGCGACGCTGCTCTTCGGCGCCGTACTGCTCGGCCCGATGACGACGCTCACCGCGCCGAACGGACCGCTCGACCGCCGCTGGACCATGATCGGCGCGGATGGCGTGCGGGTCGCCCTTCTGGTCATCGCGCCGCTATGGATCGACTGGACGCCGGACTCGGCGCTCGCGATGCTCCTCGTCACCGCCTTCGTGACCGGCGTCGCCGAGCGCTTCTGGACCGTCGCCCGCGAAGGCGCCGCGCCCGCCCTGCTGCCGGCGCCGCCTCTGGAGGGCGCGGCCGTACGGCCCCTGCCGGACCACCTCGACGCGCTGCGGCGCCTATGGCTGCGCACAGGCTTCGTGGTCATCCCCGTCGCCGCCGCGGGCCTGCTCGCCGCCACACTGGTCGGCAACCTGCTCGGCGCCGGCATCGACTGGTTCTCGCTCCACCAGGCGGCCCTCGGGTCGTATCTCGCGGCCGGGCTCTTCGCCGCGTCGGTCTCCACGCTCTACTTCGTCGAGCTGCCCGGCTCGCAGACGCCCCGCCCGCGCTCGCCGCTGGAGGGGCTGCGCCGGCCGTCGAGCGGCGGCGCCCTGGAGAAGGGGCGCACCGGCGGAATACCTCTCTTCGTCCTCGCCTGTGCCGCCGTTGCCGGAGCGATCGCGTCCGCGGCCGCCGTCTCCGTGCTGCACGCATTCGACCTGGGCGGCGGGCCCGCTGCCTTCGCGCTGCTGGTGCTCGCCCTGACCGGTGGAACCGGGGCCGGCATCCAGGCCGCCCACGCGGTCCTGCCCACGCTCTCCCGCCGTCGGCTGCTGGCCCTCGCGCTGGCCGTCACCGGCGTCGCGCTGCTCGCCATGGGGCTCGTGCCCGACACGGCGACCGTCCTGTTCATCGCGCTGCTCGCCGGCTTCGCGGCCGGCGTCGCCGCCAGGATCGGGCACACGCTGATCGACCAGGAGACCGAGGAGTTCCGGCGCGCCCGGATCACCGAGCACCTCCAGGCGGTCGTCCGCGTCGCCATAGCGCTCGGCGCCATCGCCGCGCCCCTGCTCTCCGCCGCGATCGGGCCGCACCGCCTGGCGAACGGCGACTTCGTCTTCGCGCACGGCGGCGCCGGGTTCACGCTGATGCTGGTGGGCGCGCTGCTGCTGCCCGTCGCGGTGATCGTGCTCGCCAAGACCGACGACCGCTCGGGCGTGCCACTGCGCCGCGACCTCGGCGACGCGCTGCGCGGCGGTGCCGACCCGGCGACCGCGATGGCCGCGAACGGTTTCTTCATCGTCATAGAGGGCGGCGACGGCGCCGGGAAGTCCACGCAGGTCGACGCGCTCGCGGAGTGGATCCGGGCCAAGGGCCACGAGGTCGTGGTCACGCGCGAGCCCGGCGCGACGCCGATCGGCAAGCGGCTGCGGACGATCCTGCTCGACGTCTCCTCGGCCGGGCTCTCCAACCGCGCCGAGGCGCTGCTGTACGCCGCCGATCGCGCCGAGCACGTCGACTCCGTCGTACGGCCCGCTCTGGAGCGGGGCGCGATCGTCGTCTCCGACCGCTACATCGACTCCTCGGTCGCCTACCAGGGCGCGGGCCGCGATCTGTCGCCGACCGAGATCGCCCGTATCTCCCGGTGGGCCACGGACGGGCTCGTCCCGCATCTGACGGTGCTGCTGGACGTCTCCCCGGAGACGGCGCGGGAGCGCTTCACGGAGGCGCCGGACCGGCTGGAGTCGGAGCCGGCGGAGTTCCACCAGCGGGTGCGGGCCGGTTTCCTCACGCTGGCGGCGGCCGACCCCGGCCGGTATCTGGTGGTGGACGCCGGCCAGGAGGCCGACGCCGTCACCACGGTCGTACGTCACCGCCTCGACCAGCTGCTCCCGCTCTCCGAAGCCGAGGTGAAGGCGCAGGAGGAGGCCCGCAAGGCGGCCGAGGAGGAGGCCCGGCGGCGCGCCGAGGAAGAGGCGGCGCGCAAGGCCGAGGAGGAGCGGATCGAGCGCGAGCGCCAGGAGCAGCTCGCCAGGCTTCGCGCCGAGGAGGAAGAGCGCAAGCGCCAGGAGCTGGAGGAGGCGCGCCGCCGCGAGGCGGAGCGCCAGGCGGCGGAGGCCCGTCAGCGCGCCGAGGAGGCGCGGCGGCTGGCCGAGGAGGAGCGCCGCCGGCGCGAGGCGGAGGAGAAGGCCCGCCGCGAGGAAGAGGAGCGCCGACGCCGTCAGGCGGAGGAGGAGGCCCGGCTGCGGGCCGAGGCGGAGGAGCGCCGCCTGGAGAAGCAGCGCAAGGCCGAGGAGGCGCTGCTGCGGGCCGAGGAGGCGCGCAGGCTCGCGGAGGAGGCCGCCTCGGCGGCTCAGGCCACGTCTTCTGCCGGCTCTGGCGTCGCGCACGATGTGACCGTCCCGACGCCTGTCGTCAGGCCGGACGAGGTCACCAAGGAGGTGCCCGTTCCGGCGGTGGACGAGACGGCGGTCCTGCCGCCGGTCCGCGACGCCGACGAGACGGCCGTGCTTCCGCCCGTGCGGGATGCGGACGAGACGGCGGTGCTTCCGCCCGTGCGGGATGCGGACGAGACGGCGGTGCTGCCGCCGGTCCGCGAGGACGGCGGGAGCGCCGGCAGGGCTCGGAACGCCGGAGAGTCCGGGAACGCCACAAGGTCTGGGAGCGCCGGAAACGCCGGAAACGCCGGCAACGCTGGGGACGACCGCACCCGCGAGATCCCGCAGGCGTCCGACCGCCCCCGCCGTCGGTCGGACTGGGCGGAGGAGACCCCGCTGGACGACCTCCCGACCCTGGCGGACGAGCTCCTGGGCCCGCGCGAGGGCGACGAGGACGCCGAGGACGACCGGCGCCGACGGCGCTAGAGCGCGCTACAGGGCGCTCCAGAGAAGGCGCCAGGCGGGCGCGGCCCCGGAGAGGGACCGCGCCCGCGGGCGTACGGCGGCGGGCGCGGAAGCCCGCTGCCGGGCCGGCGGTTGGAGTCCGCTGTCAGTCCCCTCCCTCACAATGGGAGACCCACGCACGAAAGGCGGGTGACGGCGCATGGCCGTATGGGACGACATGGTCGGTCAGGAGCGCGTCCACGCGCAGCTGTCCGCCGCCGCCCGCGACGCCGACACCCGTGTCACCGTCCAGGCCCGTGGCGAACAGCCGCCCGACGCCTCCAAGATGACGCACGCCTGGCTGTTCACCGGCCCGCCCGGGTCGGGGCGGGCGACCGCGGCGCGCGCCTTCGCCGCCGCGCTGCAGTGCACCAGCCCCGACCGCGCTCTCGGCGGCGAGCCCGGGTGCGGGTTCTGCGACGGCTGCCACACCACCCTCGTCGGCACGCACGCCGACGTCGAGGTGATCCGTACGGACCTGCTCTCCATCGGCGTCAAGGAGACCCGCGACCTCGTCCGGCGCGCCCAGCTGTCGCCTGCGGGCGGCCGCTGGCAGGTGATCATCCTCGAGGACGCCGACCGCCTCACCGAGGGAGCAGGCAACGTCCTCCTCAAGGCCGTCGAGGAGCCCGCCTCGCGCACGGTCTGGCTGCTGTGCGCGCCCTCGATCGAGGACGTCCTGCCCACGATCCGCTCGCGCTGCCGCCATCTCACCCTCCGTACGCCCCCCGTCGCCGCCGTGGCCGACGTCCTGATCCGCCGGGACGGCATCGAGCCCGCGGTCGCGGAGGCCGCCGCCCGCGCCACCCAGGGCCACATCGGGCGCGCCCGCCGCCTCGCCACGGACGAGCGGACCCGGGCCCGCCGGGCGACCGTGCTGAAGATGCCGCTGCGGGTGGAGGACGTCGGGGGCTGCCTCAAGGCCGCGCAGGAGCTGATCGACGCCGCCGCCGACGACGCGCAGCAGGTCGCCGACGAGACGGACGCGAAGGAGACCGAGGACCTCAAGGCGGCTCTCGGCGCGTCGGCGGGCGGCCGGATGCCGCGCGGCACGGCCGGCGCCATGAAAGAGCTGGAGGACAAGCAGAAGCGCCGCAAGACGCGTACGCAGCGCGACAGCCTCGACCTCGCGCTCACCGACCTGACCGGTTTCTACCGCGATGTCCTCGCCCTCCAGATGGGCTCCGAGATCGCCCTGGCCAACGGCGACGTCCGGGACGCGCTCGACCGGATCGCCCGCGCGTCCACCCCGGCGGCCACCCTGCGCCGGATAGAGGCGGTGGTCGCCTGCCGCGACGCGCTGGACCGCAATGTGGCGCCGCTGCTGGCGGTGGAGGCGATGGCGCTGGCGCTGAGAGCGGGCTGAGGGGCCTCCGCCGAGAGCGGGCTGACGTGCCTCCGCCCGCCCTTGAATCGGGCGCCGAGTCGGCCGACCGGTTGACCGCCTCACCCATATGAGCGCGGAACAGCGCCGATCACAGGGCTGCCGTTACGCTCCCAGGATGGACACCAGGCGACTGTTCCGTACGTCCTCGCTCGCGCTGGCCACCGCCGGCCTGCTGATCTCAGGCTGCACCGGCGGGAGCACGTCGCCCAGCGCCTCCGCCACCGGCGGCCAGCCGGCCTCCGGGGGCAGCGGACCCGTCGCCGCCCTCAAGCCGTACTACTCCCAGAACCTGAAGTGGCGCGCATGCGGAGTGCCCGACTTCGAGTGCGCCACCATGAAGGCCCCGCTGGACTACGCGAAGCCCACGGGGGACTCGATCAAGCTCGCCGTCGCCCGGAAGAAGGCCACAGGCCCCGGCAAGCGCCTCGGCTCCCTGCTGGTCAACCCCGGCGGCCCGGGCGGCTCGGCGGTCGGCTACCTCCAGGCGTACGCGGGCATCGGATACCCCGCCCCGGTCCGCGCCCGCTACGACATGGTGGCCGTCGACCCGCGCGGCGTCGCCCGCAGCGAACCCGTCGAATGCCTCAGCGGCAAGGAGATGGACGCCTACACCCAGATCGACCAGACCCCCGACGACGCGGCCGAGACGAGGCTTCTCGCCGCGTCGTTCAAGAAGTTCGCCGCGGGCTGCGAGAGGCGCTCGGGCGAGATCCTGCCGCATGTCTCCACGGTCGAGGCGGCCCGTGACATGGACATTCTGCGGGCGGTGCTGGGCGACGAGAAGCTGACGTACGTCGGCGCCTCGTACGGCACGTTCCTCGGCGCGACGTACGCCGAGCTGTTCCCCGACCGGACCGGCCGGCTCGTGCTCGACGGCGCGATGGACCCCTCCCTGCCCTCCCGGGAGATGAACCGCGACCAGACGGCCGGCTTCGAGACCGCCTTCCAGTCCTTCGCCGCGGACTGCGTCAAGCAGCAGGACTGCCCGCTGGGCGCCACGTCGACCGCGGACGCCTCCCGCCGCCTCAAGGCGTTCTTTAAGGAGCTGGACGCCAAGCCGGTGCCGACCGGCGAGAGCCGCAAGCTCGGGGAGTCGCTGGCCACGACGGGCGTGATCGCCGCGATGTACGACGAGGGCGCGTGGCCCCAGCTGCGCGAGGCGCTCGCGTCGGCCATGGCGGGCGACGGCGCGCCGCTGCTCGTGCTGGCGGACACGTACTACGAGCGCGACAGCGACGGCTCGTACGCGAACCTGATGTATGCCAACGCCGCGGTGAACTGCCTCGACCTGCCGCCCGCCTTCACCGGCCCGGAGGCAGTCAAGGAGGCGCTCCCCGAGTTCGAGAAGGCGTCCCCGGTCTTCGGCAGGGGCTTCGCGGGGGCGTCGCTGAACTGCGCGTACTGGCCCACCCCGGCCACCGGCGAGCCCCACCGCATCGAGGCGAAGGGCGCGGCCCCGATCGTGGTCGTCGGCACCACCCGGGACCCGGCGACCCCGTACAAGTGGGCGCAGGGGCTGGCCGGGCAGCTGTCGTCGGGGCGGCTGCTGACGTACGACGGCGACGGCCACACGGCGTACGGCCGGGGCAGCGACTGCGTCGACACGGCGATCAACAAGTACCTCCTGGAGGGCACGCCTCCGCAGGACGGCAAGCGCTGCTGATCACCGGCGGTGCGCCCGCCGGCGGCGAGGCGGGCGATGGCGGGGCAGGCGCTGTGGAGCAGGTGCTGTGGGGCGAGCACCTGCCCGATAAGGCATGTATAGACCCCTATGAGTGATCTCGCCCCACGACCTGCGCCACGACGGGGGCCGTGGCCCCGGACCTGGTACGGAGCACCCGAAAGAACCCTGTAGACTTGGCGCCGCTGCTGATGCGAACGTGTCCTTGCGGGGATGGTTATATCCGCAGCTTGCCGCCTTAGCTCAGTTGGCCAGAGCAACGCACTCGTAATGCGTAGGTCTCGGGTTCGAATCCCGAAGGCGGCTCGGATTAACCCCAGGACTCACTCGCCGTGACCTGGGGTTTTTTCATGCCCCGAGCAGGCGGGGGCGGAGCGCGGTGATCTTCGCGCCCTCCTGCGTGCCCATGGTGTGGCCATCCTGCGGGGCGGCCGCTTCGGCGGCCCTCTCCTCAAGGCGATACTAAGGAAGCCCAGCTCGGACTCAGTCTGAGCTGGGCTTCCTCGTTCAGTGACGGTGACGGCGGTGGCGGCGCGCGCTGTCCCGCTGCGTCAGGACTTGGGCAGGGTGTTGATGTGGCGGGTGCCGTTCGCGTAGAAGCCGTCCACCGCCTGCTGGACGTCCTTCAGGGGCACCGCCTTGGCGTCCTGGTAGTAGAGCCAGTTGACCCGCATGTCCCAGGTGCGTGCGCCGGCGAAGGGGAGGTCGACCAGCCAGGCGCTGAAGTGGATGCCCATCCGCTCGCGCGGGAAGTACTTCTTGCCGCTCGTGAACAGCTCGCGGCCGTCCAGGGAGTACGTGACCTTGTCGTCCACCGCCGTGATCATCAAGGTGTGCCAGCCCTCCAGGGGCTTCTCCTTGAGCGCGCGGGTGACCCGGTCGCCGTCCTTGCTGCTCTGCCAGCTCGTGGTGTCGAGCCGGGGGCCCACCGCGCCCCAGCCGCCGTTCGGCATGTACTCGTAGTCGAGTTCGCTGTACTTGCGCGACTTCTCGTTGGGGGAGATGGCGAAGAAGGACTCGTTGATGTGGTCGCCGTCGCGGCCGCTCGTGGGCGCGTCGGCGAAGTAGACGCGGGCGGCCAGCGTGCCGGTGAAGAAGTCGGCCTTGGCGCTCTTCAGCTCGGACTGGCGCGTGCCGCCCTTCGTTCCGTCGGTGGTGACCCGGAGTTGGAGTGCCTGGCCGCCTTGCGCCTTCTCCGTCGACGGGAAGCTGACGTTGTCGCTCGACCAGGTGCCGCGGATGCCCGGACCGCCTCCGCCGGTGCGGGCCTGCCAGCCGTTCGTGGCGAGCGCGGGGTCGTCCGGGCCGCTGTAGTGGAAGTTGTCGAAGAGGATTCCGCGCGGCGGTGCGGCCGGTGCGGCGACCGTGGAGGGCGAGTCCGGCGCGGAGGCGCTGCCGTTCGGCGCGTCTCCCCAGACGAGCGTGCCCCGCAGATGCGCGGTCAGCAGCTTCGACGGTCCGTAGTGGGTGGCCTTCGCGTCGAACGAGTGGTCGTCCGTCTGCTTCAGCGGCTTGCGGTCGAGGCGGTAGAGCTGAAGACCGATCGCCTGGCTCGTCTCGCCGGGCCCCAGGTCGCCCGCTCCCTCGCCGAAGCCGATCTGGAGGTACTGGCCGGCCTCGGCGGCCGGATCGGACGGCTCCTCGACCTTGGTGGTGACGTTCGAGCAACCGACCTTCGTCTGGACGCAGTTGGCGCCGTGCGGGGCGTCGTCGTCCGCCGAGAAGTAATACCGGACGGTCACATCGCTCAGCGACACGGTCTTCTTGGAGCTGTTGATGACCTCCACCCACGGCTTGGCGACGGCGTCCGTCGACGACGAGCCATTGCGATAGCGAACCGTGAGCTCAGTGGATTCCGAATCGGCGGAACGCCACTGGGGATAGAACTTGACGGCGCCGACGGTCGCGCCAGCGAGTACGGCCACGGCGAGCAGGAGTTTGAGCACGGTCCACGCGCGACGAGGAGAATTGCTGCGACGGCGGCGGCTCACGGAAGCTCCTTGGCACAACTATGGACGGTCTTTTTGCGACGGTCATCGTAACCATGGTTCGCAGGAGTCGGGGAGCCCCGGTGGGAACCTTCCGTTTTCCCGAATGTCCGTCCTCGCAGACCGCCGCTCCTGGGTGCCAGGACTTCATGGCGGAAGGGCCTCGGCTGACCCCATATCGGTGTGGTCTTGGTCACTTTTCGGGGTTGCGTTGAGTCATTGAGGGCGTCCGGTTTGGCCGTTTTCGCCGGATGTATAGTTGCTGTATTCAACGACGTTCAACCGGACGAATGCCGGAATTCTCAACTCCATTTCTCGCCGCACCGAGCGCCCGCTTATGCGTGGGGTACCTTCTCGATGTGTTTTCACAGGATCAACACAGCCATGTCGATCCTGTGCATGGGGCTGAGGGTGGGGGAGAAGGTTTTGTCTGGCACTACCGCGCGCCGTGCGCGCCGCTCGCGTGGTGCGCGCGTCGAAGCGCCGCGCGCATCGGGCAGCCGGCACCGAAGAGGCCGCGGCAGCCCTGTCCTTCCCGAGGTGGACGCCACCACCCTCTACGACACCGTCGTGCTCGTCCCCGCGCGGAACGAGGAGGTCGGAGTCTTCACGTCGCTGGAGTCCCTGGCCGGGCAGACCCGGCGCCCCGACCTCATCATCGTGGTGGTCAACAACTCGACCGACCGGACCGATGAGTTCGCCCGCCAGTTCGCGGACGACGAGAGCACGCCGCAGACGGTGGTCCTGACCCTCGACGACAACCCGCACAAGAAGGCAGGCGCCCTCAACTACGGCCTCCAGTGGCTCAGGCAGGCCGTCGGCGGCCGGCTGACCAACGCCGTGCGGCACGTCCTCGTCATGGACGCCGACACCGAGCTGCACCCGAGGTTCGTCGAACGCGCCCGCAACGTCATCGCGTCCGACCCGGAGCTCGGCGGAGTCAGCGCCGCCTGCCTCGGCCGCACCGGGCTGTGGCGCAACCCATGGCAGCGGTACCTGCTCGGCATGCAGATCATCGAGTACGGCAGGGCCGGCAACACCCGGTTCCGCAGGGACGTCCACACCATGTCGGGGGCCGGCTCGTTCTACCGGAGCGAGGCCCTCCAGGGCCTGCTCGACTGGCGGGGGCAGGTCTTCTGGGAGGACCACCGGAACCTGGTCGAGGACTACGAGACCACGCTGGCCCTCAAGGAGTCCGGCTGGAAGGTCACGGCCAACCAGTTCTGCATCGCGTACACCGACCTCATGCCCACGCTGCGCGAGCTGATCCAGCAGCGCGAGCGGTGGAGCCGCGGCACCGTGGACGCCCTGCGCGCCCGCGGGTGGACGAAGTTCACCTGGCACACCATCATCACACTCATCCTGGGGCTCATCGGCGCCGCCTACATCCTCGGATACGGCGGAACACAGCTCGTGATGGCCGCGAAACACGGCTTCTCGGAGCAGCCGATCTTCTTCGCGCTCTTCGCCTTCTGGATCATCTATCCGGCACTACGGGTCCGGAGCCTCGGCTGGAAGGCGATGCTCGTCGAGGCCCTGCTCATTCCGGAGCTGGTATTCACCGTCGTACGGACCTACTGGCTCGTCTCGTCGATCGTGAAGTCCTATGTCACTCGCGTATCCGCCTGGAAATGAAAAAAGGAGAGAGATGAATTCCCTCAAGGGCTTGGGGGTCTGCGCGGTGCTCGCAGCCATCGCCTATGCGCTGACGCAGGCGCCGGACATCGAATTGGTGATTCTCTACGTCAGTATCGGCCTCATCACCTTGACGCTGCTCGGGTACATGGCCTCCCTCCGGCGTCGCCGCAGGGACCATCGCGTCGCCGCCGGCCGCCACTAAGCAGCCTCGATTCCTCGGCAGGGTCCCGGCCGGATTTCGGGGTGCCCGGAGTGCTTCTGGAATTTGCGGATCCGGTTTTCCGTCGGCCGTCGGAAGCCGTCCGTAGGCCCTCCGTAGGCCTTCCGCAGGCCCTCCGGAAGCCGCCGGAGGTCGTCGAAAGCCCCGATCGTCCTCGATCGGGGCCTTCTCGTGCGCTCGGTCCGTGTCCCTGCCCGCGCCCGCGCCTGTGCCCGCGCCCGGGGACGGGCCGGCGGCGGGCGTCAGTCCAGGGTCACCGCGGCCCTGGTCATCGGTCCGCCCGCGTCGCCCGTGTTGACCACTCCCGTCGGCTCGACCAGCAGGATCGCCGTCTCCTCCTCGGCCAGCGGGCAGTGCTCGACGCCCCGGGGCACGACGAACAGCTCGCCCGGCCCAAGGACGACGTCCCGGTCCCGCAGTTGGACGGTGAGGCGGCCGCTGATCACGAGGAACAGCTCGTCGGTGTCCTCGTGCGTGTGCCAGACGAACTCCCCTTTCACCTTGGCGACTTTGACCTCGTAGTCGTTGAGGTCGGCGATCTTTCGCTGGGCCCAGAGGTCGCTGAACTGCGCGAGCGCGTCAGCGAGGTTGACGGCCTGGGAGGGCTGGGAGGGCTGACGGGTCTGGGAGGGCTGGGAGGGCTGGGCGGGCTGGGACATGCGGTGGCTCCCGAGGTGCGCGAAGGCCCGGACGGCTCGGTCCGGCTGGTGCTGTGAGCGTGCCGGAGCCCCTCACCGCGCGTCTTGTACGTTCCTGGCGTGGCAGGCGTGGCAGGCGTTGCGGCACGCCCGCCACGCCCGCCACGCCAGGCGCCGACCGTGCGAGCTCAGGGCGCCGCGGGCGTCGAGCAGCCGTGGGCCTTGGCCGAGCGTTCGGCGAAGGACTTCAGGGCCGAGCGTTCGTACGCGTCGTCGGCCGCCGACGTCTTCTTGTCCCTGTCCGTGCCGTACGGGACGACCGAGAAGAAGGCCGGCTCGTCGCCTCCGGCGCACGCGGCGCTGGTCCAGCGGCCGGGGCGGAGCTCTCCCGACCGCGCGTCGGCCCGGGCGCGGTCCAGGTGGCCGCGTTCGAGGTTCTGGTACCTCTCGCCTTCCGCGTACGGGCCGAAGCTCGCCTTGAGGACGTACGTCAGCTGGCCTTGGTCGTCGCCCAGCGCGCACTCTTCGAGCGGCGCGGCGCCCCTGCGGCTCTCCCACGCCCGGGCGGTGCTCTGCCCGTGGCCGGGGACGCCGGCGCATGTGCCCTTCGCCTCGGCCAGCGGGAGGTGTTCGTCCTTGTTGACGGAGAGCGGCGCGGTGGTCAGAGGGCGGCCCAGGTCGGCGTCGCAGCCGAAGTGGCGGGAGGCGTTCGCCGCCGTCACGGTGGCGATGCGGGCGAAGTCCGCGCGGATCTCCGGGTCGTCGAGGGTGCTGTCCTCGGCCTCGACCGCCGCGGTGACCAGCAGATCGCTGCGGCCCCGTGCGCAGGCGAGCAGCACGGCGGCGGTGGACTCGGCGTCGCCGTCGCCGCCGTCGGAGGCGGCGAAGGCGCCGTTCCATCCCTCGCCCAGGGGAGAGGGCGGCAGCTCCGACCGCAGGCTCGGGTAGACCTCGGGGTGCCTGTCCCTCGGGTTCACCGTCGGGACGCCGCTGACGGTGACCGTCACCGACGCGTCGCGGGCCGGCTTGCCCGCGTTGCGCTCGACCTGGCGGCTGATCGTGCACTCGACGCGCAGCGACGTCTTCTCGTCGTTCAGGGCGCCTTCGCTGTGGTCGCCCATCCGTCCCTCCTCCAGATTCCGGTCGCCGAGCACGGCGCGTACCTCGTCGACCGGGAGCACGCCGTCGCACGCGTCCTTCAGCAGCCGCTCGGTCGACCAGCGGTCGTAGCCGCCGCTGATCCAGAAGGCGCCGGCGGCGAGCAGCAGCAGTGCGCAGGCCGCCGCCGCGAGCTTCCCCGCGTGCCGCTTCAGCCGGTCCATTCCTCAACCTCTCCGACGACCTTGACCTTCCGGCAGTTCGAGCGCTGCGCCCAGCCGTCCTCAGCCGCCAGATAGCGGTCGAGCACGGCGCGGGCGTCGGTCGACAGCCGCTCGCGCTCGGCCTTGTCCAGCACGAGTGCGGGCGCCTTGCCGTCAGAACCGAACTGGAGATACGGCGTGACGGCGACCCGGTGGTAGCTCCGGCCGCCGTCGCACGTCGCCTCGGCCCACAGGGCCAGCGCGACCGGCTGCTCGGTGTTCTTGATCTTCGCCGTGCCGTCGGGGGCGGTCCGCGAGGGCTTGCGCCCGGGAGCCTTGCCGGCGTCCTCGTACCGCTGGTACGCGCCGACGGCGAAGTCGCCCGACCAGCTCTCCGCCCGTACGGCCACGATCGGCTTGTCGCTCGAGAAGGAGGGCAGGCCGTTCAACGCGCCCTCGCAGGAACCGGCGTTCCGGTTGTACGCGGTGTCGCCGGAGAAGTCCCAGTTGTACCGGGAGTCGGACTCCTCCCAGCCGCCCTCGGCGAACTCCAGCGCCTCCGGGTCGAGCCACGCGCACTGCTTCGTCGGCGCGGCGGCCTGCCGCTTCGCGGGGGAGGCGCCTTCGGCGGAGATCGGGGCGAGGCCGCATTTCTGCTGCTCGGCGACCCAGTTGGCGACGTGTACCGCCGTCTGCGCGGCGAGGAAGCGGTCGCTCTCGGGAACGTCGTACTCGCTGTCCGCCCTCGACGGCAGCGCCACCGTCACCCGCAGGTCCTTGGACGGACGGAGCCTGCCGCGCAGGCCGTTCGGGCACGTCACCTGGAGCGAGGCCGTCGCCTCGCTGCCCTTGACCCGCTCGTCCGCACTCGTGCTGCCCTTCGCGCCCGCCGGCAGCGGCAGCGAGAAGTCCTGGGAGGGGTCCGAGGCCGAGGTCTCCTCGGAGTCCGCGGCCTGGCCGCCGACCAGGGCCTCGGCCCGCACGCGCACCTCCGCCTCGGGCTCCCAGCGGCCCTCGCCCCAGGCGAGCCTGCAGTCCAGCAGGGCCCGGCTCTCCTGGCGCGGGTCGAGCATCGTGCCGTACTCGTCCAGGACGCCGTCGTCGTCGGAGGAGACGAACTCCTCGAGCTGCTGATGGGGGAGCAGTCCCTTGCACGCCCGTCTCAACTGGTCCGCGTTGTCCGAGCGCTGGGCGTCTTCGCTGATCGACATCGACACGACGACGGCGATGACCGTCACCGCGACCACCGCGCATGCCAGCATGCCGATCACCCACTTGGGTGGACGTGCCCTGGGCATCTCAACCACCTTCCCCCGTGATTCGACCATGGACGCTATCAGCCCCTCGAACACCCGTCCGGGGCGGTGGGTGGGGTGGTGCGCGGGGTGGAGAACTGGTGGAGAACTGGGTGGTGCGTGGGGTGGAGAACTGGGTGGTGCGCGGGTGTTGGCCGGGGGTGCGCGGGGTGTTGGCCGGGGTGGTGCGCACGGTCGTGGCCGGGGGAGTGCCGGGTGCGGCGCGAGTGCGGCTTCCCCTACCTGCTCATCGCCGCCCACCGGATCTGAGACCGGCCGCCGCGCACCTCCTGCTCACCCCGGGTCGGGCTGCCCGGCCCGGGGCCCCTCCGTCTGCAAGTGCGCCGCCGGCGGCCGGGAACGGACAAGAGCCCCGGCACGCTGCGGTGGCCGGAGCTCTCTCTGTCCCACGGATCCGACCGCGACAGCGTCACTCCCCCGAGTGTGGCTCTCCACGCCGCGCGCCGACGGGCCGGATCCATGCACGTATGCAAACAGTTCTCGCCAACAGATCGCTAACATGTGGCCAACGCTTACGGGGGACGCAGAGGACGTAGAGGAGGAGGACGCGGATGCGCTTCGGTCTGCTCGGTCCTCCGGCCGTGCACGACGCAGCGGGCGAACCGCACCCTCTGGGCAGCGCAAAGGTCCGCGCGCTGTTCGCCGCGCTGCTGCTGCGGCCCAACCGGGTCGTGTCCGTGGACGAGTTGAAAGCGGCGCTCTGGGGCGACGATCCGCCCGCCTCCGCCCATGCCTCCCTGCACAACCATGTGACCCGATTGCGCCGTCTGCTCGCCGAGCGGGACCGGCTGCGGGCCGTGCCGCCCGGCTATCTCATGCGAGTCGAACCGGGCGAACTGGACACCGAGGTCTTCGAGGACCACGTCCGCGCCGCACGAGCCGCCCACGCCCACGGCGACTGGCCCGCCGTCGTGGAGGCGGCGACCGCCGCGCTCGCCCTGTGGCGGGGCAGCCCGCTGTCCGGGCTGTACGACCCCGACGACGGCGCCTCCGCCCTGGTGCAGCGGCTGCGGGAGTCGAAGCTGCTGCTCCTGGAGCTGAGGTACGACGCCGAGCTGCACCTGGGCCGCCTCGACGGCCTCGGCCCCGAACTGGCCGCGCTCATCGCCGAGTTCCCGTTGCGCGAGACCTTCCACCGGCAGCTGATGCTGGTGCTGCACCGCACCGGGAGGCAGGCCGAGGCGCTCGCCGCGTACCAGGCGCTGCGCGGCACGCTGGTGGAGGAGCTGGGCGTCGACCCGGGGCCGGCGGTTCAGCAGGCGTACCAGGAGGTGCTGCGCGACCCCAGCCCGGCAGCCGGCGCGCCGAACCCGCCGCCGCCACCCGCCGTACGCCCGCCCCGGCCCGCCCAGCTCCCGCCCGCGCCCGCCCACTTCACCGGCCGCGCCTCCCTCGTCGAAGAGCTGCGGACCGTGCTGACGGGCGGCGACGGCCTCTCGGTCGCCGTCGTCAGCGGGATGGCCGGAGTCGGCAAGTCCGCCCTGGCGCTGCGGGTCTCCCACGCGCTGCGCGAGGAGTTCCCCGACGGCCAGGTGTACGTCAACCTGCACGGCGCCACCCCCGGAATGTCCCCCCGCGACCCCGGCTCCGCCCTCTCCGCGCTGCTGCGGGACCTGGGAGTCGACCCCTGCCAGATCCCGGACGACCCGGACGCGGCGACCGCCCTGCTCCGCTCCACCCTCGCGCCCACCCGCACCCTCCTCGTGCTCGACGACGCCGAGTCCGCCGCGCAGGTGCGGCCGCTGCTGCCCGCGGGGCCCGGCTGCGCGGTCGTCGTCACCAGCCGCTCCCCGCTGACCGCGCTCGACGGCGCCGCCCGCTTCCCGCTCGCGCCCCTGACCGCCGCGGAGAGCGGAACGCTGCTGCGGGCCGTCTCCGGCCGCGGCGCCGAGGAGGGGCTGGACCGGCTCGTCGAACGGTGCGGCCGTCTCCCGCTCGCCCTGCGCGTGGTCGCCGCCCGCCTCGCGGCCCGCCGCGCGCTGACGCCCGACGCGCTGGCCGGGCTGCTCGACGCGGAGGCCGGGCGCCTCGACCACCTGGAGTACGACGATCTGAGCGTGCGCGGGTCCCTCGCCGTCGCGCACGACGGCCTGGACGCGGACGCCGCGCTGGCGCTGCGCCGGCTGGGCGCGGTGGACCTGCCGGAGTACGGCGCGCCCGCCATGGCCCGGCTGATGGAGACCGACGAGCGGCGGGCCGCCGCGGCCCTGGACCGGCTCGTCGACGTGGCGCTGCTGGAGGAGGTCTCGTACGGCAGGTTCGCACCGCACGACCTCGTACGGGACTTCGCCCGCGAACTGGCCGCGCCTGACGGTGGGTTGGACGGGTCGGGGGATGCGGGCGGGTCGGGCGGGTCGGGGGATGGGGGCGCGTCGGACGGGTCGAAGGGTGGGGGTACCGGGTCGGGGGGCGCCGGGCTGTCGGAGATCGCCGAGCGCGCCCTGCGCTGGTACGGCGAGTCCGCGCGCCAGGCCGGCCTCGCCCTGCTCCCCGCCGGCCACGACCCCGGGCTGCGGCTCCCCCCGCCCATCGGCGACGCGGCGCCCTTCGCCTCCGCCGAGGCCGCCCTGGCCTGGGGCGACCGCGAGCTGCCCAACCTGGTCGCGCTGACCGAGCGGTACGCCCGCCAGTCCCGCACGGTCCTGCTCCTCGTCCGCGCCTGCTTCCCCTATCTCCAGCGACGCGGCAGGTTCCAGGAGCTCGCCGTCATGGGCGAACTGGCCCTGGGCGCCGCCCGCGCGGCCGGCGACGCCGAGGCCGAGGCGCACGCGCTCACCGACCTCGCCGGCATGAACTTCCTCAGCGGCCGGGCCGAGCACGCCCTCCCGCTCAACGACGAGGCCGTCGCCGTCTGGCGCGCCCTCGGCGACGACCGCCGTATCCAACGCGGCCTCGGCAACCGGGGCATGCTCCTCGAAGGGCTCGGCCGCTACGAGGAGGCGGCCGAGGCGCTGGAGGCGGCGATCGGGTACGCCCACCGCCTCGACGACGCGCACGGCGAGGCGATCATCCTCAGCCATCTGGGCAATCTGTACGAGCACAGCGACGCCCGCGCCGCCATCGGCTACCACGAGCGCAGCCTCGCCGCCGGGGTCCGGCTGGGCAGCGACCTGCTGCGGCACACCGCGCACTGCAACATCGGCTACGCCCACCTCACCCTCGGCGAACCCGCCGCGGCGGTCGGACACTTCGACGAGAGCCTGGCCATCCTCGGCGACGACGGGGACTGGCACGCGCAGTCGCAGTCCCGCGTCGGCCGGGTCCGCGCGCTGCGGGGCGTGGGCCGCGCACAGGACGCCCGCCGGGAGTGCGCGCTGCTCCTTGAGCGCGCCGAGTTCCGCGCCGACAGCCATATGCAGGCCCGCGCCCGGCATCAGAGCGGTCTGCTCCTCCAGGCGGAGGGCAGGGGCGAGGAGGCGCGCGAGCAGTGGCGGCAGGCGCTGGCCACGCTCCAGGGGCTGGACGGCCAGCATGCGCGGCTGGTGGAGGAACTGCGAGATCTCCTCTGAAACATTTCGCACGCCTCGCCGCGTCAGAGAGATGAAGGGGCGGACGAGCGGGGACGGGGAGACATGAGAAGGCCCGGTACAGAGGACTTCAGACAGTTCGCGGCTGGCCGGACGAGCCATCTCTACCGCTCCGCCTGCCTTCTCACCAGCGGCGACACCCATCTCGCCGAGGACCTGGTGCAGGACACGCTGGGGCGGATGTACGCGTTGTGGGGGCGGGTGCACCGGATCGACAACCCGGCGGGCTACGCCCAGACCGTGCTGGTCCGCGCCTTCCTCAGCCACGCGCGACGACGCTCCGCCGGGGAGCGCCCCACCGGCGAGCTCCCCGACTCCGCCGCGCCGACCGGCGGCGACCCGGCGCTGCGGGTGGCGCTGCTCGACGCGCTCAGCCAGCTCGCGCCCAAGGACCGGGCGGTCGTGGTGCTGCGGTACTGGGAGGACCGCAGCGTCGAGGAGACCGCCGACGTCATGAACGTCAGCTCAGCGGCCGTACGCACCAGAACCGTGCGGGCGCTCGCGAGACTCCGGCAGCAACTCGGGAGCAGCGGTGCCGAGTTGGCTGCCCGATAAGACCTGTTCTTCCCTCTTTCATAGCCTGGAGTGTGGTCTGCCATGCCTTTCGAAGACGAGCTCGGCGACGCGATGCGCCGCACCGGTGACTCCTTCCAGCCCTCGGACCGGCCCGCGCTGGTGGACGGCGGAGTACGGCGTGGGCGGCGCCGGGTGGCGCTGAGGCGTTCGGCCGCGGTGTCCGGGAGCGTGCTCGCGCTGGCCGCGGTGGCGGTGGGAGGGGCGTACGGAGGCGGTCTGATCGGCGGCTCGTCCGACACCTCCTCCGTCGCGGCGCCGTCCGAGCCGTCCGAGCCGTCCGAGCCCGGCGAGGCGAAGGAGGGGAAGGGGAAGGGGACGAGTGCGAAGGGCGGCGAGGCGAAAGGCGGGGAGGGCGGGGAGGGCGGGAAGGGCGGGAAGGGCGGGATCACCAAGGAGCAGATGATCAGCACGCTCAAGGGCCTGCTGCCCAAGGGCGAGGTCTCCCAGGAGGACGGCCGGGGGATCGAAGGCGACGACCCCCTGCCGTACGCCTCCCTCGTGCACGACGACGGCGAGGGAGCCGCGGCGGTCAGCCTCAGCCTGAGCGTCGTCGAGCCGGGCGGCATCACGGCTCGGCAGAGCGTCGCCTGCCCGTCGGCGGCGGTGGCCCAGGAGGACACCACCTGCAGCGTCCAGACGCTGGCGGACGGCTCGACGTTCATGATGTACCAGGGGTACGAGTACCCCGACCGCCGCGAGGACACCAAGCTCTGGCGGGCTGTCCTGGTCACGCCCCAGGGGGCCTTGGTCGACGCGAGCGAGCACAACGCGCCCGCCCAGAAGGGGGCGAAGGTCTCCCGCGAGAACCCGCCGCTCACCCCGGAGCAGATGAAGTCCCTGGTCACCGACGCGCAGTGGAAGACGCTCGCGGTCGCGCTCGGCAAGCCGGCCAAGGAGCCGCGCCAGCCGGCCGGGATCGCCGGCGACGGCGTCCAGCAGACGCTGCTGGGCCTGCTGCCCAAGGGCCTGACGAAGGTCGCCCAGGGCGGCGAGGGCGACTACGGCTTCGTGGTCGTGAACGACGGCAAGGGCAAGAGCCTCGTACAGATCAACGTCCAGTCCGACATGCGGGACGTCGCCGGCGAACTGATCAGCAACGGCGGCGAGGTCACGACCCTGCCGGACGGCACGAAGGTGATGGAGAAGAAGCAGAGCGACCCGGACCAGAAGGGCGGCGCGAACGCGGTCGGCTGGACCGTGGACACGCTCCGCCCGGACGGCTTCCGCGTGGTGATCATGGCCTTCAACTCGGGCGCGCAGGGCCAGGACGCGACGCGGTCGGAGCCGGCGCTGACGATGGCACAGCTGAGGTCGATCGCCCTCGCCGACAAGTGGCGCGTGGCCGGCGGCGCGTGAGGGGGCTTGGGCGGCGTTGTCTGCGGGGTGCGGGCGGCGGCTGAGCGGGGGTCGGTGCCTGGTGGCCCGGCGTCGCGGTGGCTGAGCAGGCGTCAGCTTCTGCGGTAGGGAGGGGCGGGGGAGGGGCGTGGCTTTGGGCCTCGCGCCGCTCCCCCCGGCTACTTCGCGTCGGAGTAGCGCTCGACCGACGCCGTCGTGAACGGGAACCTCACCGGCGTCTCGCCGAACGCGATCCGTCCGGCCCGCTCGCCCGCCGTGCGGATCGCCTTCGCCACGTCGTCCGCTTCCTCGGCCGGGCAGTGCACGATCACCTCGTCGTGCTGGAAGAAGACCAGTTCCGCCCGCATGTCCGCGGTCGCCTGCCGCAGCCCCGCCAGCATCAGCAGCGCCCAGTCCGCCGCGCTGCCCTGCACCACGAAGTTGCGCGTGAAGCGGCCCCGGGCGCGGGCGTTCGTCGAGGCGTAGCCGGGTGTGAACTCGGCTTCGCCGACCGGCAGTTCGTCGCTCTCCTGGGGTAGGCCCGCCTCCTCCGCGTCCGCCGCCCCCGCCGCCCGCGGGCTGGTGCGGCCCAGCCAGGTCCGTACGAGACGGCCCTCCTCGCCCGCCCGCGCCGCATCGTCGACGTACGCCACGGCCCGGGGGAATCGGCGTCTGAGCATCGCCAGGTTCTTCAGCCCGTCGCCGGACGTCTGGCCGTAGATCGCGCCCAGCAGCGCGATCTTCGCGTGGTCGCGGTCGCCGGAGAACGCCCGGTCGGACAGGGCGGTGTACAGGTCGCCGTCGTGGCCCGCGACCTCCATCAGCCCGGGGTCGCGGGAGATCGCGGCCAGCACCCGGGGCTCCATCTGGTCCGCGTCGGCGACCACCAGCCGCCAGCCGTCGTCCGCGACGACCGCGCGCCGGATCACCTTCGGGATCTGAAGCGCCCCGCCGCCGTTGGTCGTCCAGCGGCCCGAGACCGTGCCGCCGGGCAGATACTCGGGCCGGAACCGCCCCTCCCGCACCCAGTCCTGGAGCCAGCTCCAGCCGTGGGCCGTCCAGATGCGGTACAGCTTCTTGTACTCGACCAGCGGCTTCACGGCCGGGTGGTCCAGCTCCTCCAGCTCCCACCGGCGGGTCGACTTCACCCTGATCCCGGCCTGCGCGAACGCCTTGATCACGTCGGCCGGCAGATCGGGCCGCACCCGTCGCCCGAACGCCGCCGACACCTCGTCCGTCAGCTCCGCGAGCCGGCGCGGCTCGCCGCCGCCCGCGTAACGCCCGCCCAGCAGCTCGTGCAGCAGCCCCCGGTGGACGTCCGCCCGCCACGGCAGCCCCGCCCTGTTCATCTCCGCGGCCACCAGCATCCCCGCCGACTCGGCGGCCGTCAGCAGCCGCATCCGCCCGGGGTGCTCGGCGGCGTCGTGTCTTCGCTGCTGGTCGGCGTAGACCTCCAGGAGCGCCTCGAGCGGCATGGACACCGGCTGCGGCTCGAAGAGCGAGGACTGCGAGCCCGGCTCGGCCGCCCGCTGCGGCGGATCGGGCGGCACGGGAGCGCGCCGCAGCCGCGCCCACGCGGCCGCCGCCGACCGCGGCTCGCCCAGCCGCCCCTCGTGGCCGAGCAGCAGAAGCTCCGCGTCCTCGATGTCGTAGCACCGCTCGACGCGGACGCCGGCGGCCAGCAGCCGGGGGTAGACCTCGGCGGTCGCCCGCCACACCCACCGCCCCACCTGCGGCAGTCGCGAGCGGACGGCCTCGACCAGGTCCGGCTCCTCGACGACGGGCCCTGCGGGCAGGCCGTCGGGGCCGAGGGGGACGAGCCGTGCCCCGCCGCCCTCCGCCGCCGCCAGAGCCCACCGTTCGCTCATGGGTGCGAGTGTGGCAGCACGCACTGACAACGGCTCCTCACGCGCCGCGGCGTCCCCCGGCCGGGCGGATGTGCGCCCAGGTCGGAGCGGGGTCATCGCACCCCGTCCGTCCCTCTAGGATCAGCACGTTTTCCGAACTGAACCATGGGTGGGGATCTGCAGTGCGAAATGCGGTGCGAAGTGCAATGCGTGGTGTGAGCGTCGGGCTGCTGCCGGCGGCGCTGGTGACGGGGCTGCTGACGGGCTGCTCCTCCGACTCGGACGGGGACTCGGCGAAGAAGCCGTCGAAGAGCGCCGCCAAGGACGCGAAGGGCGGCAAGGACGCCAAGGGCGGGGGCGTCGCGAAGGCGGCGAAGAAGGGCGCCACGCTCGGCGGCGCCGGCACACCGTGCAAGCTGCCCGTCTCCTTCGACCTCGCGGACAAGTGGGAGGCCGAGGCCGTCAAGACGGACGACAAGTTCGGGGCGGTCACCCAGGGCACGGTCACCCTCGTCTGCGAGGTCGACGCCAAGCCGGCCGGGAACATCGGCTTCCTGCGGGTCTGGACGGGCAAGGAGAAGGGCGAGGACGCCCGCAAGGCGCTGGAGGCGTTCCTCGCCGACGAGGCGAAGGACCGGGAGAAGGTCGAGTTCAGCGAGGTCAAGGCGGGCGAGTTCGACGCCGCCGAGGTCACCTTCGTCAACAAGAACGAGTTCCTGGACGCCCCGAAGAAGGAGCGCGCGCTCGCCGTCACGTCGGAGAGCGGGGTGGTCGTCGTGCACCTGGGGGGCCTGGACACGGAGGAGCACGAGCAGATGCTGCCGGCGTACGAGCTGGCGAAGACGAGCATGAAGGGCGTGTGACGGCCGTACGCGCTTGCCCGTGGGTCCGGCCGTCGTGCTGACGGCCGGGCCCGCGGCCGCACCGCCTCTCCCCGTCGCTCAGGCGCGGGCCGCCGTCCCTCAGACGCGGGTCGCCCGCCAGGCCGGGGGCAGCGTCGCCAGGACCGCCACCAGCGCGCACGCCCCCGCCGCCGCGCCCGCCGTGCCCCACGGGACCGCCAGCGCGACCGGCGCGGACAGCGAGGCCAGCGCCGCCCCCAGGACCGCCAGGTTGACCGCCGTGACCGCGGCGCCGAGCAGCGCGCCGACAGCCGTCGCCAGCAGCGACTCTCCCGCCACGACCCCCAGGATCTGCGTCCGCGTCGCGCCCGAGAGCCGCAGCGTGCGCAGCTCGCCCGACCTGGCGGAGGTCGCCATCATGAGCGTGCCGGCGAGCGCGATCCCCGTGTAGAGGAGGGCGATCCCGAGGACGACGAGCAGCCCGAGGCGGGTCTGCGGGCTGGTGCGGGGGTGCTCGGCCGCGGCCCACTCGTCCGCCGTGCGGACCGTGCCGCCCGTGCTCCCCTTCAACGCGGCCTCGGCGGCGGTCAGGTCAGCGGCGGCCGGTTCAGCGGCGGTCAGGCCGTCGGCGGCCAGGTCAGCGGCGCCTGGCGGCCCCGCGAGCGCACCGAGGCGGACGTCGATCCGGTCGACCGCCGCCCCGGCGCCGTTCGCAGCGGTGACGTACGGGCCGTTGCTGCCCGTCCCCTCGGCCAGCACCGCCGCGATGCGCAGCGAGGTCGGCCGGCCGTCGCCCAGCCACACCTCGACCGTCTCGCCGACGGTGTGCTTCTCCCACTCCTCGTTGACGACGATCGACCGGTCGTCCAGGTCGCGCAGATCGCCCGCGACGACGGGCAGCCGCGCGATCTCCGCGAACGCCGCCGGGTCCGCCACCGCGCGCGCCTCTGCCCGTACGAGAGCCGTGCCCTCCTCCCGTACGAACACGGACGTGGCGCCGGTCGCGGACACCGCCGCGCCCCGCAGCCCGTCCGGCCTCCCGCCCCGCCGCTCGTCCGGCGCGGTCAGCTCGTCGCCGGCGACCACCAGATGCGCGGCCGTCTGCTCGCGCGCCTCGGCCGCCTTCGCCTCCGTCACCGTCGTCGCGGATCCGAGCAGCGAGCCGGCGAGCGCGACCGTGACCAGGACGGGCGCGGCCACGGCGGCCGTACGGCGCAGGGCGGCCGCCGTGTTCTCCCGTACGAGCATCCCCACCGCCCCCGGCAGCGGCAGCAGCCGCGCGGCCCGCCGGGCGAGCAGCGGCGTGAGGAGGGCCGCCGCCGTGATCAGGACCATGGGCAGGGTCGTGTACGTCTTGCGCTTCAGCAGGTCGGACGGGTCCGTCAGCAGCGTCCAGAGCAGCAGCCCCGCGCCCGTCGCCAGCAGCGCGAACCCGGTCAGCCGGCGGCCGAGCGGCAGCGCGCCCGAGTCCACGTCCGCCTCGCGCAGCGCCTCGACGGGACCGATGCGCCCGGCCCGCCGCGACGCCGCCCACACCCCCGCGAGCGCCACCGAGATCCCGGTCCAGAAGGCGACGTGCAGCGGCCAGGCGGCCTCGCGGATCACGAACCACTCCGGCGCGACCCCGCCATCGACCAGCAGCCGGGCGAGCCGCGGCGCGCCCCACTCGCCCAGCGCGCACCCGGCCGCCGAGGCGAGTACGCCGACGACGAGCGCCTCCGTCAGCAGCAGCCGCCGGATCTGCCCCGGCGTCGCGCCCGCCGTCCGCAGCAGTCCGAACTCCCGTCTGCGCAGCGCCACCGCGAACGCGAACGTCGACGCGACGACGAAGACCGAGACGAACGCGGAGACCCCGCCGGCGGTGCCGAGCAGCGAGTTCACGGTGACCAGCGCCTCCGCGTCCCGCTCGGGGCCGGGGTCGGCGCGCCGCCGGTCGTCGCCGACGAGCACCTGGGCGCGGTCGCCCACGACCGCGCGTACGTCGGCGGGGTCGGCGTCCACGCCCACCGCGTCGGGCCCGCCCGCGCGGAGCACCGGGCCGAGGGCGCGCAGCTCGCGCAGGAGTTCGGCGTCCACAGGGTGTGGACGGTCGAGCTTCTGGGTGACCCGGCCGACCGTGAGGGAGTCCTGGCCCATGACGACGACGGGCGAGGCCGCGAAACGCTCGGGGGCGGGCTTCGGCGCGTCGAGGGTGGAGGCGAGGCCGAGGCCCATGGCGGCGACGAGCCCGACGCCGAGCGCGAGGGCGACGAAGCTGCCGAGGAAGGCGGCCCAGCGGGCGCGCAACGCGGCGAAGGCGACGGTCAGCACGAGAGCGCCACCCTTCCGGCGCCGCCGAGGGCATCGCTGGCGCTGGTGTTGTGCCCGGTGCCGCCGACCGTACCGCTGGTGCCGGTGCTGTACCCGGTGTCGCCGGGGGCACCGGTTGTGCCCGTGCCGCTGGCCGTACCGCTCGCGTCGGCGCTGTACCCGGCTCCGCTGACCGCACCGCTTGTGCCCGCACCGCCGGCCGCGCCGCTTGGGTCGGCGCTGTACGCGGCTCCGCCGGGGGCACCGGTTGTGCCCGCACCGCCGGCCGCGCCGCTTGGGCCGGAGCTGTACCCGGCTCCGCCGACCGGGCCACTCGCGTCGGTGCCGCCGCGCGGACCACTCGCGCCAGCGCCATACCCCGCACCGCCGCGCAGGCCACTCGCGCCGACCCCGCCCTCCCCTCCGCCCCTGCCCCCTCCGCCCGCCGAGCCCTCCAGGCCCGCCATGCGCGCCGCGACCTGTTCCGCCGTCGGGGCCGGCATCTCCCCGGCCACGCGGCCGTCCACCAGGAAGACGACCCGGTCCGCGTACGACGCCGCCACCGGGTCATGCGTCACCATCACGATCGTCTGCCCGCCGGCGTCGACGGACTCCCGCAGCATCGCCAGGACCTCACGGCTGGTCCCGGTGTCCAGCGCCCCCGTCGGCTCGTCCCCGAACAGCACGGCGGGCCGCGTGATCAGCGCCCGCGCGATGGCGACCCGCTGCTGCTGCCCGCCGGACAGCTCCCCGGGCCGGCGACCCTCCCGCCCGGCGAGCCCGACCCGGGCGAGCGCGGCGCGAATCTCCGCGCGGGACGGGCGGCGCCCGGCCAGCCGCAGCGGGAGCGCCACGTTCTGCGCGGCGGTCAGCGACGGGACGAGGTTGAAGGACTGGAAGACGAACCCGATCCGGTCCCGCCGCAGCAGGGTGAGCCGCCGCTCGCTCAGCCCGGCGAGCCCGATCCCGTCGATCTCCACGCTCCCCGAGGTCGGCCGGTCGAGCCCCGCCGCACACTGGAGCAGCGTGGACTTGCCGGACCCGGAGGGACCCATCACGGCGGTGAAGGACCCGGAGGCGAAGGCGAGGTCGACGCCGTCGAGGGCGACGACGTCGCGATGGACGCGGCGGAGGGCGGTGAGCCGTACGGCGGTTGGGTTCATGTCTCCAGGCTTCCGTCGCCGACGCGCGCGATCACGACCACTGGAGGGCGTCCTGGAGGTAGGGCCAGCCCTACCACCGTGCGATCATCCGACGTATGGGCAGGCGTATGGGCAGGGAGGACGGCGCAGCCGGCACGGTCGAGAAGGCGCTCGCCGTCGCGCTGTACGCGGACGGGGACGACGGCCTCGACACCGGTGCGTCCCTGCTCGCCGCCGACCCGGCCGCGGACGCGGAGCTGCGGCGGCGCGGCGAGGAGTTCGTACGCCGTGCCTGGGAGCGCGGCTGGCAGCCGGCCGACGTCGTACGGCTGGTCCGGCGCGACCTGGACGAGCCGCACGAACGGCTGGCGGCGGAGCTGATCGCCGGGGAGAGCGGGCGCTACGAGCACCTCGCCCCGCGCTGGCGGGCGCAGCTCGCCGAGCTGGAGAGCGCGGACGGCTACCGCGCCGACCGCTTCTCGTACGCCACCGCGCTGCTGGAGCTGTACCGCCTGCTGGTCCGCCTCCCCGCGATCGAACCCGTCGGCCCTGTCCCCGGCGCCCCGCTGACGGCGGCCCCCTCCGCGCACGAGCCGCGGATGCTCACCCGGATCCGCGCCCTGCTCGCCAAGGCCGAGGCGACGGGCTTCCCCGACGAGGCGGAGGCGCTGACCGCGAAGGCACAGGAGCTGATGGCGCGCCACAGCGTCGACGAGGCGCTGCTCGCTGCCCGGACCCACCGCCCCGACGCGCCCGGGGCCTGCCGGATCGGCGTGGACGCGCCGTATGAGACGGCGAAGGCGATCCTGCTCGACGCGGTGTCCTCGGCGAACCGCTGCCGCGCGGTGTGGAACAGCGGCTTCGGCTTCTCGACGGTCGTCGGCTTCGAGGGCGACCTGGAGTCGGTGGAGCTCCTCTACACCTCCCTGCTGGTCCAGGGCGCGTCGGCGATGACCCGGGCGGAGGCCGGCCAGCGGGCCGGCGGGCGCAAGCGCACCAAGACGTTCCGCCAGTCCTTCCTGATGGCGTACGCGAGCCGGCTCGGCGAGCGCCTGTCCCAGACGACGGAGCAGGTCGCCTCCGAGGGGTCGGACGCCCTGCTGCCGGTGCTCGCGGCGCGGGAGTTGGCGGTGACGAGCCGTACGGAGGAGATGTTCCCGCAGACCACGACCACGCGGGTGCGGGGCGCGACCGACGAGGCGGGCTGGCGCGACGGCCGTGCGGCGGCGGACAGCGCGCACGTCGCGCCACAGCAGAAGCCGCAGCCGAACCGGGGCAGGCTCAGCCGCTGAGCAGGCAGAGCAGCCCGTCTCGCCTATAGAGGCTCCCTGCGGGCCGCTCGCCTATAGAGGCGCCCTGCGGACCCGCTCGCCTATAGCGGCTCCTCGCGGACCGCTCGCCCATAGAGCTCTCCGCGGACCGCTCGCCTAAAGCGGCTCCCAGCGGACCACTCACCCATAGAGGCTCCCGGCGTACCGCTCCCCTATAGCCGCTCCCCTATAGCCGCTCCCCTCCGACCGCTGCCGAGCGACGCCCCCTCCAGCCGCCCTGCCCCTCGCCCCCGCCCCCGCTGACACACGTGCCGACACGCCCGCCCCGGCCGCGCCGGACGGATTTCGGCGACAGGGGATCCTGGAGAGCGCCTCACACGTCTTTCCTCATGAACCGGGGCGTTGAGCCGGGCCCGCAGAGGCGTCACAGCAGCTGTAATCGGGACGCCACCCCCCGTGCACGTGCATCTGCCCATGCAGCCGCTCATGCATCGACATATGAACACAGCTATGATCCGGGACAGTTGACACCTGCACCTTGTACCCCGGGAGCTATCTGTGCACCACGTGTACAACGGCATGGCGGCCACAGAGCTTCATGGGGTCGTCTGGCAGAAGAGCAGACACAGCAACTCGCAGGGATCCTGTGTGGAGTTCGCCAAACTGCCTGGTGGGGACGTGGCGATGCGCAATTCGCGGCACCCCGACGGGCCCGCGCTCGTCTATACGCCGGCCGAGATCGAGGCGCTGCTGCTCGGCGTCAAGGACGGCGAGTTCGACCATCTGGTCGGCGGCTGAGGCCGGGCGCCCGACAGGCGGCCCGGACACGGCGAGGGCCCCGGCCGAAGCGGCTCGGGGCCCGATTGGCCGAGCGTCCTAGGACGGCTCGTGGCTCAGTCGGAACAGCGCCCAGACGACCTTGCCCTGCAGCGACCCGGCCAGCGGGTGCCACCCCCAGCTGTCGCTGAAGGAGTCCACCAGGAAGAGCCCGCGGCCCGACTCGGCGGAGAAGTCCTCCTCGGACTCCCGTGCCGCGGGGCTGTCCTTGCTGGGGTCGCGCACCGCGCACACCAGCCGGCTCGTCCAGCGCATCAAGTGCAGTCGTACGCCGGGACACTCCTGCGTCTCGCGGGGCGCGTCGTCGGGCAGCGCGTGGCGCAGTGCGTTGGTGACGAGTTCGGAGACGACCAGCGCGACGTCGTCGAAGCGGTCGTCGAGATCCCACTGGCCGAGGGTCGACTTGGTGAAGTGCCGTGCCCCGCGCACCGCTTCATAGCGGGCGGGCAGAGCGCACGAGGCCGAGCTGGAGACGGCGGTGGGATCGATGGGGGGAAGCCCCTGCCGTAACGGCTCGAGCATGGTCGATCCATTCGTCCCCATGCGAGGCACTCCCAGGAATCGCGGCTGTGACGCTACAACACGAACGAGCACGCAGGTGCGCGAGGACCATGGTTCCGAATGCGTACAGCAGATGCAAGGGCAGATGCACGTGCACGCGCCCGTACTGTCCCTCCCCGTGCCGGTTCTTGCTCATTTCTTCCACGAACCTCTTTCGCTCCCTTCCCAAGGGCTTCTCATTTCTGTAATCGAATGAGTACGGGCTGAAGCGTTTTGGTGGCAGAATCCGGCTCTCGGGGTTCGGGGGGACGCCGTGAGCCGCACACAATGTGCATCAGCATCAGCGACAGCGGGCAGTGACACAGGCGCAGTGACACAGGCAGCGACAGAAGAAGCGAACGATGAAGCGATGGCGATGGCGATGGGGAGGGCTGGAGTCGTGACCGCAGGCGAGTCAAGCGGTTCCGTGGTGCGGCGCATCCTGCTGGGCTCGCAGCTGCGGCGGCTGCGGGAGTCACGTGGCATCACCCGTGAAGCGGCCGGGTACTCGATCCGGGCTTCCGAATCCAAGATCAGCCGCATGGAGTTGGGACGGGTGAGCTTCAAGGCACGGGACGTCGAGGATCTGCTCACTCTCTACGGCGTCTCCGACGACGCCGAGCGCGCCTCGCTGCTGGGCCTCGCCAAGGAGGCCAACGTCGCAGGGTGGTGGCACAGCTTCGGCGACGTGCTGCCCGGCTGGTTCCAGACATATATCGGTCTGGAGGGAGCGGCCTCCCTCATCCGCATCTACGAAGTGCAGTTCGTGCACGGCCTGTTGCAGACCGAGTCGTACGCCCACGCCGTCGTCACCCGCGGCATGCCCGACGCCCCCCGCGCCGAGATCGACCGCCGCGTCGCCCTGCGTCTGGAGCGCCAGAAGGCGCTGGTCTCCGAGCGCGCCCCGCAGTTCCACGCCGTGCTCGACGAGGCCGCGCTGCGCCGCCCGTACGGCGACCGGGCCGTGATGCAGGGTCAGCTCCGGCATCTGATCGAGGTCTCCGAGCAGTCGAACATCACGCTCCAGGTGATGCCCTTCAGCTTCGGCGGGCACGCGGGCGAGAGCGGCGCGTTCACCATGCTGCGGTTCCCCGAGTCCGACCTCTCCGACATCGTCTATCTGGAGCAGCTCACCAGCGCGCTCTACCTGGACAAGCGCGAGGAGGTCGCCCAGTACGAGCGGGTGATGGAGCGCCTCCAGCAGGACAGCCCCGACCCGGCCGAGAGCCGTGACGTCCTGCGCGGTCTCCTTCAACTCATTTGAAACGCCAGTACGATGACGCTGCATCAGGCAGCATCTGTGGTGACCTCTGCAGTCTGACCGTCTGCAGATCAGTACTCAGTCTTCTGCGGTAAGGAATCGGATCACATGTCCTTCTTCACCGAGCTGGCACACCAGTACATCGATGGCGAGTGGAGGCCCGGCAGCGGCTCCTGGGACATCATCGATTTCAACCCGTACGACGGGGAGAAGCTGGCGTCCATACCCGTGGCCACGGCCGCCGAGGTAGACCAGGCGTACCGCGCCGCCGAGCGCGCGCAGGCGGCATGGGGGGCCACCAACCCGTACACCCGTCGACTCGTCTTCGAGCGCGCCCTCAGGGTCATCGAGGACCGCGAGGAGGAGATCGCCGAGGCGATCGTCGCGGAGCTCGGCGGCACCCGTCTCAAGGCGGCCTTCGAGCTGCACCTCGCCAAGGAGTTCATGCGCGAGGCCGTGCAGCTGGCGCTGCGGCCCGAGGGCCGCATCCTGCCCTCGCCGACCGACGGCAAGGAGAACCGGGTCTACCGGCTTCCCGTCGGCGTCGTCGGCGTCATCAGCCCCTTCAACTTCCCCTTCCTGCTGTCGATCAAGTCGGTCGCGCCGGCGCTCGCCCTCGGCAACGCCGTCGTCCTCAAGCCGCACCAGAACACGCCGATCTGCGGCGGCTCCCTGGTGGCCAAGGTCTTCGAGGAGGCGGGCCTGCCCGCCGGCCTGCTGAACGTCGTCATCACCGACATCGCCGAGATAGGCGACGCGCTGATCGAGCACCCGGTGCCCAAGGCGATCTCGTTCACCGGCTCCGACAAGGTCGGCAAGCACGTCGCCACCGTCTGCGCGGCGAACTTCAAGCGGGCGATCCTCGAACTGGGTGGCAACAGCGCGCTGATCGTGCTGGACGACGCGGACGTCGACTACGCGGTCGACGCGGCGGTCTTCTCCCGGTACGTGCACCAGGGCCAGGTCTGCATGGCCGCCAACCGCATCCTGGTGGACCGGTCGGTGGAGAAGGAGTTCACCGAGAAGTTCGTCGCCAAGGTGAAGACCCTGCGAGTCGGCGACCCGGCGGACCCGGCGACCCATATCGGCCCGCTGATCAACTCCCAGCAGGCGGACGCCGTCTCGACGCTGGTCGACCAGACCGTCGAGGCGGGCGCCACGGCCCTGCTGCACGGAAGCGCCGACGGAAACCTGGTGACCCCCTCGGTGCTGACCGGCCTGCCGGCCGACTCGCCGGTCCTCCAGCAGGAGGTCTTCGGCCCGGTCGCGCTCATCGTCCCCTTCGACGGGGAGGAGGAGGCGGTGCGGATCGCCAACGACACTCCGTACGGCCTGAGCGGCGCGGTGCACACCGGGGACGTGGAGCGCGGTGTGCGGCTCGCGCAGCGGATCCACACCGGGATGATCCACATCAACGACAGCACGGTCCACGACGAGCCGATCGTCCCCTTCGGCGGCGAGAAGCACTCCGGCAGCGGGCGGCTGAACGGCGAGTCGATGATCGAGGCGTTCACCACCCTGAAGTGGATCTCGGTGCAGCACGGCCGCTCCCAGTTCCCCTTCTGACGCCCCTGAGGCATCTCTCGCGTGAGCCGGGCCCTTGCGGACAGAATCTGACCGCAAGGGCCCGTAGCTTTTGAGGTGTCACAACGGCTCCCGAAAGGCGGACCCCATGGTCACCCACGTTCCCGCAGAGGCCCAGGGCGACGAGCGCGGCGCGCTGCTCTCCTTCGTCGAGGCCCAGCGCGGCGCGATCCGCCGGTCCGTCCTCGGTCTGACCGAGGAGCAGGCGGCCAGCCGCCCCAGCGCCAGCGAGCTCACGCTCTCCGGGCTCCTCAAGCACGTCGCCGAGATGGAGCTCAACTGGCTGCGGATGGCCCAGCAGCGGCCGAAC
The DNA here is from genome assembly GCF_040681075.1 of Streptomyces sp. NPDC051907. Taxonomy (NCBI): domain Bacteria; kingdom Bacillati; phylum Actinomycetota; class Actinomycetes; order Kitasatosporales; family Streptomycetaceae; genus Streptomyces; species Streptomyces sp. NPDC051907. The sequence goes on from NZ_JBFAYB010000039.1 coordinate 48,558, forward strand.
GAGCGCCAGCGTACCGAGGCCACCTGGGCGGACGGCTTCCGGCTCGTCGAGGGCGAGACGATCCCGCAGACGCTGGAGTTCTGGCAGTCGGTGGCCGAGGAGACCGAGGCGTTCATCGCCTCGGTCCCCAGCCTCGACGACACCTTCCCGCTGCCCGAGGCGCCCTGGTTCCCCAAGGACGGCGCGGTGTCGATGCGGTGGCTGCTGCTGCACCTGGTGGAGGAGATCGGCCGGCACGCGGGCCACGCCGACGTCATCCGGGAGTCGCTGGACGGCAAGGGCGCGTTCGACCTGGTCGCCGAGGAGCAGGGCGGAAACTGGGGCTGAGCCGTCGGGCCTAGGCGGCAGCTGGGGCTGAGCCGTTGGGCTTACGCGGCAAGTGGGGCTGAGCCGTCGGGCCTCGCGGCCGCTGGGGCTGGGCCGTCGGGTCTACGGCTCCTCGGCGCGTTCGACCTCGGCGGCCCGGGTGCGCATCCGGGCCGCCGTCTCGTCGTCGTAGAGCCGCTCGGCGACGTCCGCCCGCAGTTCCAGGAGCCGTACGAGCTGCTCGGCGGTCGGCTTCTCGTCCTGCACGGCGAGCGCCCGGTCCAGGACCTTCACGGCCCCCGGCAGATCGTCCTTGGAGTCGGCGAAGAGCGTCGCCATGTGCAGCGCGCGGGCGAAGGTCTCCTTGGGCGCCGGCTGGTGGCGCTGGTCCTCGCTGATCTTCTGGCCGACGCGGACGCAGTTGCCGCCGGGGTCGGTCATCAGGAACTGCCGCACGCCATAGCTCATGTCCTTGAGCGGCCCGATCCGCGGCAGCCCGCGGGAGGGGATCTTTCCGTACGCTGCCTTCAGACCGGCGCGGAAGGACTCGTACAGGGTGTCGACGTCGTCCGTGATGACGTAGCAGGTGGAGAGCGACGCCTCGGGCTCGTACTTCTTCAGTCCGAAGAACTGGAGCTCTATGGCGCCGCGCTCGACGACGGCGTAGGGATTGGGGCTCTTCTGCTGGAAGGTCACCTCGAAGCCGAGCGCGCTATAGAAGTCGAGCACCGGCTGGAGGGTCTGGCACGGCAGGATCGGAATCGTCTTCTCGGCCATGCCAGTACCCTAGTCAAAGTTGAATAGATGCAACAGTGACTGCCATGGAGCACGAGATGCGCAGGAGTGCGGGCAGGCGCCCCTGCGCGTGGGAGAACGAGGTACGCGGATGTCTGCGATCCGGCTGCTGGTCCTCGGCGCCGTACGCCAGCACGGGCGCGCGCACGGCTATCAGGTCCGCAACGACCTGGAGTACTGGGGCGCGCACGAATGGTCCAACGCCAAGCCGGGCTCGATCTACCACGCGCTCAAGCAGATGGCGAAGCAAGGTCTGCTGCACGCCCATGAGATCGCGCCGTCCACGGCCGGCGGCCCGCCGCGCACGGAGTACGAGCTGACCGAGAAGGGCACGGAGGAGTACTTCGCGCTGCTGCGGGACTCCCTGACGACGTACGACCAGAAGGTCGACGTGCTCTCGGCGGGGGTCGGCTTCATCGTCGACCTCCAGCGGGAGGAGGCCGTCGCGCTGCTGCGGGAGCGGGTCCGCCGGCTGGACGAGTGGCGCACCGGGGTCATGGAGTACTACACGCCCGAGGAGGGGCCCGCCTCGCTTGGCCACATCGGCGAGATCATGCATATGTGGCTGCACTCCGCCGACGCCGGCAAGGAGTGGACGCTCGGCCTGATCGAGCGGATCGAGGGCGGGGCGTACACCTTCTCCGGGGAGGGGGAGGCGTTCTTCGGCGTGCTCGCGGAGGGCGAGGAGAACCCGTACGCGACGGGCGAGGCGCACGAGGGGGACCAGCTCTAGATCGCCGGGTTCTGCGGTCGTCGGGTTCTGCGGTCGTCGGGTTCTGCGGTCGCCGGTGGCTAATCAAGTTTGACCAATCGCCGATCCGGGGTTACCTTCGCAGGCGTAGTCAAGTTTGACTACCAGCTCGAGGGTGCTGGAGGAGACGTATGACCGACGCGATCGTCGTCGAGGGCGCACGGAAGCGGTACGGGGAGAAGCAGGCGCTGGACGGACTGGATCTGACGGTGGCCCGGGGCACCGTCCACGGAGTGCTCGGGCCCAACGGGGCGGGCAAGACCACCGCCGTACGCGTCATGGCGACGCTGCTGCGGCACGACGAGGGGACCGTGCGCGTCGCGGGGCACGATGTGCGGAACGAGGCGGACGAGGTGCGCCGGCGGATCGGGCTGCTGGGGCAGCACGCGGCCGTCGACGAGGAGCTGAGCGGCAGGCAGAACCTGGAGATGTTCGGGCGGCTGTACCACCTGGGCGCGCGGCGGGCCGGCGCCCGCGCCGACGAGCTGCTCGAACGCTTCGGGCTCGCGGACACCGGCCGCAAGGCGGTCAAGCAGTACAGCGGCGGCATGCGCAGGCGGCTCGACCTCGCGGCCTCGCTGATCACCGAGCCCGAGGTGCTCTTCCTGGACGAGCCGACCACCGGGCTCGACCCGCGCGGGCGGGCGGAGGTGTGGAGCGCGGTGCGCTCCCTGGTCGGCGGCGGCACCACCGTCCTGCTGACCACGCAGTATCTGGAGGAGGCCGACCAGCTGGCCGACCGGATCTCGGTCGTCGACTCGGGGCGGGTCGTCGCGGAGGGCACGGCGGACCAGCTGAAGGCGAAGGTCGGCCGGGACCGGATCGACATCGTCGTCGACGACCCGGCGGGCCTCGCGTACGCGGCGTCCCTCTTCCCGGGCGAGGCGACCGTGGACGAGGACCGGCGGCTGGTCAGCGCGCCCGTCGGCGACCGGATGGCCGCGCTCACCGGGGCCGTGCGGGCGCTGGAGAGCGCCGGGATCGAGGCGGCGGACATCGCCCTGCGCAGGCCCACGCTCGACGAGGTCTTCCTTCATCTGACGGAGGAGAAGGACCTGACGGAGGAGAAGGGTCTGACGAAGGAGAAGGAGGGGGCGGCATGAGCGCCTATGTGCTGACCGATTCGTGGACCATGACCCGGCGCGAGCTCGCCCACTGGGCGCGGCAGCCCGTGCAGGTCGTCATCGGGCTGCTGTTCCCGGTGATGCTGCTGCTGATGTTCGGCTACCTCATCGGCGGCGGGCGGGGCGTCGAGGGGGCGTACGTCGGCTTCCTCGTCCCCGGCATGCTCGCGCTGACCATGGCCTTCGGGCTGGAGGCCACGATGCTCGCCGTCACCCAGGACCTGCAGAAAGGGGTCATCGACCGGTTCCGCTCCATGCCGATGGCGTCCTCCGCGGTGCTGGTCGGGCGGTGCACGGCGGACATGCTCCAGTCGGCGCTCGGCCTGGTCGTGATGATCGGCGTCGGGCACGCGATCGGCTGGCGCTGGGGCGGCGGCTTCGGCGCGCTGCTCGGGGCGGTGGGGCTGCTGCTCCTGCTGCGGTTCGCGATGCTGTGGATGGGGATCTTCCTGGCGATGGTCGCGGGCAAGCCGGAGCTGGTGCAGGCCGTGCAGATCCTGGTCTGGCCGATCGGCTTCCTCTCCAACGCCTTCGCGACGCCGGAGGCGATGCCGGACTGGCTGGGCGCGGCCGTCGAGTGGAACCCGATCTCGGCGACGGCCGGGGCGGTGCGGGAGCTGTCCGGCATCCCGGTGGGTGGCTCGTGGGCCGCCGACCACACGGCGGCGATGGCGGCGGTGTGGCCGGCGGTGCTGGTCTCGGTGTTCTTCCCGCTGGCGGTGGGGCGGTTCAGGCGGCTCAGCCGCTGAGGCCTCTCAGATGAGGCCTCTCAGGCCAGGTCTCTGAGACCAGGTCTCAATGGTGGAAGGCTGTCGCCGCCGGCGTGTCCTGGCTCAGCGGATACGACTGGCGGCGCAGTTCCGGCAGCAGATCGTTCAGGTCCTCCACCAGCATCTCGCCCAGGTCGGCCGAGAAGCCGTTGCGGCAGACCACGCGCAGTACGGACAGGTCCTCGCGGTTGGCCGGGAAGGTGTACGCGGGCACCAGCCAGCCGCGCTCGCGCAGCCGCCGGGAGACGTCGAAGACGTCGAAGTTCTTCACCTCGGGCGCGGTGGTGAGGACGAAGACGGGCAGCTGGTCGCCGTGGGTGAGCAGTTGGAACTCGTCCATCTCGGCGATCCGGCTCGCGAGGTCGCAGGCCACGTCCCGGGCGGTCTGCTGGACGGCCCGGTAGCCCTCCCGTCCCAGCCGGACGAACGTGTAGTACTGCGCGACGACCTGGGCGCCGGGCCGGGAGAAGTTGAGGGCGAAGGTGGGCATGTCGCCGCCGAGGTAGTTGACCCGGAAGACCAGCTCCTCGGGGAGCTCGGCGGGGGAGCGCCACAGGGCCCAGCCGACGCCGGGGTAGACCAGGCCGTACTTGTGCCCCGAGGTGTTGATCGACGACACCCGCGGCAGGCGGAAGTCCCAGACGAGGTCCTCGTCGACGAAGGGCGCGACCATCGCGCCCGAGGCGCCGTCGACGTGGACGGGGACGTCGACGCCCGTGCGCGTCTGGAGGGCGTCGAGCGCGGCGCAGACCTCGGCGACCGGCTCGTAGGACCCGTCGAAGGTCGAGCCGAGCACGGCGACCACGCCGATCGTGTTCTCGTCGCAGAGGTCGGCGGCGGCCTGCGGGTCGAGGTGGAAGCGGTCGCCCTCCATCGGCACCAGGCGCGCCTCGACCTCCCAGAAGTTGCAGAACTTCTCCCAGCAGACCTGGACGTTGACGCCCATGACGAGATTGGGGCGGGCGGACCCGGGATAGCGGTCGGCGTTGCGCGCGGCCCAGCGGCGCTTGAGCGCCATGCCGGCGAGCATGCAGGCCTCGCTGGAGCCGGTGGTGGAGCAGCCGACGGCGGTGGAGGGGTCGGGCGCGTTCCACAGGTCGGCGAGCATGGCCACGCAACGGCGCTCCAGCTCGGCCGTGCGGGGGTACTCGTCCTTGTCGATCATGTTCTTGTCCCGGCACTCCGACATCAGCACCGCGGCCTGGGGCTCCATCCAGGTGGTGACGAAGGTGGCGAGGTTGAGCCGGGAGTTGCCGTCGAGCATCAGCTCGTCATGGACCAGCCGGTAGGCGGTGTCGGGCGCCATGGGGCCCTCGGGCAGGTGGTGCTTGGGCGGCGCGAGGGTCATGCCGCCGACCGGGTCCGCCTGCCCGTAGAAGGGGTTGACGGAGAGTCTGCGCAGCTCCTGCTCCCGCTCGTCGGAGCTGCCCGCGCCCTTGTGGAGTGGCATGGGTATGGTCGCCCTTCCTCGTCCCGTAAATCCCGTAAACGACTGATAACGATCGATATCAACGGTGACGATACGGACAAAGCGGGCTGCTGGCGCGTCGGACCGCACGCCGGGCTTGCACCTCACGCGACGTGAGGACCCAGGCTGAGACGCGTACCGAGACAGACGAAGGAGCGGAAGGCCATGAGCTACTCCGTGGGACAGGTCGCCGGTGTCGCCGGAGTGACGGTGCGCGCGCTGCACCACTACGACGAGATCGGACTGCTCTCCCCGAGCGGCCGCAGCCACGCGGGCCACCGGCGCTACGACGACGGCGACCTGGACCGGCTGCAGCAGATCCTGTTCTACCGGGAGCTGGGCTTCCCCCTCGACGAGGTGGCCGCACTCCTCGACGACCCGGACGCGGACCCGCAGGAGCATCTGCGCAGACAGCACGACCTGCTGACCGACCGGATCGCGAGGCTGAAGGAGATGGCCGCGGCCGTCGAGCAAGCGATGGAGGCGAAGAAGATGGGCATCAACCTCACGCCCGAGGAGAAGTTCGAGGTCTTCGGGGACCACGACCCGGAGCAGTACGACCAGGAGGTGGAGCAGCGCTGGGGCGACACCGAGGCGTACGCGGAGTCGCAGCGCCGGACGGCCTCGTACACCAAGGAGGACTGGCTCCGGATCAAACGCGAACAGGAGCAGTGGGGCGAGCGCCTGAAGGCGCTGATGGACTCCGGCGCGCCGGCGGACGGCGAGGCGGCGATGGGCCTGGCGGAGGAGGCGCGGCAGCTGATCTGCGGTTCCTACTACGACTGTTCGTACGAGATGCACGCGTGTCTGGCGGAGATGTACGTCACGGACGACCGCTTCCGCCAGTTCTACGAGGACATCCACCCGGGGATGGCGGAGTACCTCCACACGGCGATCCTGGCGAACACGGCGCGGAACGCGTAGCGGGGCGGGGCGGGGCGGGGGGCTCCGGGGCGGCCAGGATCTGCGGCTGGCCGACGGGGGACGGGGCGGCGGGGGACTGGCCGGCGGGGGACCGGGCGGCCCCCCGTCCCGCCTCTGGGGGCGTGGGGGCGCCCGGCCCTCATGCGTCCCCGGCCGCCGCCCCCGGCCCGTCAGGCGCGCGCCCGACGCTCAGCTCGACGCCGGCGTGAGGACCACCGCCGTGCCGTACGCGCAGACCTCCGTGCCCACGTCCGCCGCCTCCGACACATCGAAGCGGAACATCAGCACCCCGTTCGCTCCCCGGGCCTTGGCCTGTTCCACCAGGCGCTCCATGGCCTGGTTGCGCGTCTCGACCAGCGTCTTCGTCAGGCCCTTCAGCTCGCCGCCGATCATCGACTTCAGACCCGCGCCGATCTGGCTGCCCAGATGCCGGGAGCGCACCGTGAGGCCGAAGACCTCGCCGAGCACCCGCTCCACCCGGAATCCGGGCACATCGTTCGTGGTGACGACCAGTACGTCCGCGCCGGCTCCCTGTCCGCCGCCGTAATCGTCGATGCCCATCAGCGTCCACCTTCCGTAGCGCTCGCAGAGGCTCTTGCAGAGGCTTCCTGACGCACAGCTTTGTCCCAGACCGAGCACAGTGCATCCTGGGCGGGCCGATGGAACGCGGAGCAGTCCCGATGCGTTGATAGCTTTGGGCCGCCGACCATGCCGATCTAGAAGATCGGCTGAACCATCGCCCGACCTATCGACTCAGGAGTCCGGACCTCGTGACTACCCTTGCGCTCGGACCGAGCTGGCTGGACCCGGACTATCTGATCGGAACCTTCGGGCTGATCGGCGTCCTGGCCATCGTCTTCGCCGAGTCCGGCCTGCTCATCGGCTTCTTCCTGCCGGGCGACTCGCTGCTGTTCACCACGGGTCTGCTGGTGACCACGGGCAAGCTGGACGACCTTCCGCTCTGGGCGGTGTGCACGCTGATCGTGCTCGCGGCGGTCATCGGCGACCAGGTCGGCTACCTCTTCGGCCGCAAGGTGGGGCCCGCGCTCTTCAAGCGCCCCGACTCCAAGCTCTTCAAGCAGGAGAACGTGGAGAAGGCCCACGACTTCTTCGAGAAGTACGGCCCCAAGTCGCTGGTCCTGGCCCGCTTCGTGCCCATCGTGCGCACGTTCACGCCGATCATCGCGGGCGTCAGCCGCATGAACTACCGCTCGTTCATCACGTACAACATCATCGGCGGCACGCTCTGGGGCGCGGGGGTCACACTGCTGGGCGCGGCGCTCGGCAAGGTCGATTTCGTGCACAAGCACATCGAGGCGATCCTGATCCTGATCGTGCTGATCTCGGTGCTCCCGATCGCGATCGAAATCCTGCGGGCACGTTCGAAGGGCAAGAAGGAGGCCGCAGACCCCGGCCCTTCCCCGGACGTCCCCCCGGCCCAACGCGGCCGCCACGCGAAGCGCTGAGCGCGAGCGGGGGCGTGAGGCCGATCCCGAGCCCGAGCCCTGGCGGTCGCTGAGGGCCCGGGGCGCGCCACGACCCGCCGCTGGGCTCCGCCCGCTGTCGGGGGCCGAGGAGACCGCCCGCCGGGCACGACCCGCGGCTGGGCGTCGGGAGCCGCAGAGACCGCCCATCGGGCACGGCCTGCGGCCGGGCCCTGCCCGGCGTCGGGACCCCGAGGAGGCCGCCCGCCGGGCGTGGACCCGTGGCCGGGCCCGCCCGGCGTCGGGAGGCCGAAGCGAGACCGCCCGCCGTGCGGCGGGCGCGAAGACCGCCCCCGCCGTGCCGGGCGCGAAGACCGTTCCCCCGCGCCCCCCGCCCCCTCCTCAGAAGCCCCTCGTCCGCTTCGCCGCGCGGCGGGCCGCGCCGTCGCCGGGGACGCGGAGGACCAGGCGGGAGATCTCGCCTCCCAGGTTCACGCCGATCGCGATCGCCAGTGCCAGGGCCGCCGCCTTGGAGAGCGAGGCCAGGCCCGCGTTGAGGTCGTTCCTCGCGATCTCCAGCAGGCCGAAGTAGGTCGCGCTACCCGGCAGCAGCGGACCGATCGCGGCCGTGACGTACGGCAGCGCGGACGCGAACCGGTAGCGCGAGAGCAGCTGGCCGAACAGGCCCACCAGGCCCGCCGCCGCCGCCGTCGCCGCGACCGGCGAGATGCGGGCCGTGTCGGCCATCGCCCCGTACGCCACCCACGCCACACCGCCGTTGAGCGTCACCAGCAGCACCGTGTTGCGCTCCTGTTGGAGCAGCACCGCGAAGCAGAGCGACAGGGCCATCGCCGCCAGCGTCTGGATCACCGGCCGGTCGACGCTGTGGATCGCGGTCTCCGGGTTGAGCCCCGCGCCGAGCGCCAGGCCCAGGTAGAGCACCATCAGCACGCCCATGACGATGCCGACGACCAGATAGCCGACCTCCAGGAGGCGGGCCGCCGCGGTGATGTAGAAGCCGGTCAGGCCGTCCTGCACGCCGGCCACCAGGGCGCGCCCGGGGATCAGCGCGAAGAGCCCACCGGTGATCACCGCGGAGGCCCGTACGTCCAGCGGCGTCAGCGTCAGCGCCACTCCCATCGCCGCCGACGGCATCGCCGCCGTCACGAACTGGTAGAACTCCGGCAGCCCGCGGCCCGCGCAGAGCCAGGCCAGCCGGTCGCCGAGCATCGCGCTGACCGCGGCCGCGAGGAACACCAGCAGATCGCCGCCGACGAGCGTGGAGGCCGCGCCCGCCAGCAGGCCGCTGGCCAGGGTGAGCGCCCAGCCGGGGTATGGGTGGCGGTTTCGGCGGATCTCCGCCAGCCGCCGGTAGGCCTCCTCCAGGGACACCTCGTGCTCGTCCGAGCTGATGTCGTGGACCAGCCGGTAGACGGCCGCCAGCCGGGTGTAGTCGGTGCCCCGGCGGCGTACGGTCCGGTTCGCCGTGACCGGGTCGTCGACCAGCGACGGCTGGTAGGTGATCGACAGCAGGGTGAAGGTGACCGTGGGCTCGCAGCGGTCGAGGCCGTACGAGTGGGAGATCGCGAACATCGCGGCCTCCACGTCCTCCGCGCCCTCGCCGCCCGCGAGCAGCAGCTCGCCGATACGGAGCGTCAGGTCGAGCACGCGCGGCACCGCGGGCCCGGCCTCGTCCTGCTTCTGCGTGATCTCCGGGACGGGCCGCTCGCCCACCGGCATCCGCAGCATCGCCCGCATCCGGTCCTGCCACGGCCCGTCCTTGGTCAGCCGGATCACGGGGACGCCCTGCGCGGGCGTGAAGGCGGGCGGCGAGTGCCGGGCGCTGTACGTGCGGGGCGGGGCGAACGCGGACCCCTCGGGCTCCGCCGGCGGCTCGGGGGTCAGCCCCTGCGGAATCGCGAACTCCGAGGACGGGTGGTCCTCCTCCGGCGCTTCCGGCTGTCCCACCCCGGCAGGCGGGGCGAAGGCGCTGTGCGCCTCGTCGGACTGGGGCTTCCGGTCTTCCGGACTCTCCCGCTCCGCCACCACTTAGGTGTCCTCATTCCCTCTAGCGTCGCCGTGTCAGCCCAGTATGGGCACGGGTACGCGTTCCCTCGCACGGCGAGGACGAACGTCCGGCTGTGACCTGCTGCGATGCCACCGCGCCCAGGCGCCCAGGCGCCCGGCCCGGTCGAAGCCGCGTCCAGGTACCCGGTCCCGGTCGCAGCCGCGCCCCCGCGCCCGGACGCGGCCGAGCGCTCCGCCGCTGCCGCCGCCCGAGCGACGCCCCCGCGCCGGTGCCCGGACGCACCGCGGGCGGCGCACCCCGAAGGATGCGCCGCCCGCGTGAGCAGCTCAGCGGCCCCAGCAGCGCGTCAGTGCGCGCCGCCCTGCGCCTCAAGGCGCTTGTAGGAGGCCTCGATCTCGGCCTCCGCCTCGGTGCGGCCGACCCAGTTCGCGCCCTCGACCGACTTGCCCGGCTCCAGGTCCTTGTAGACCTCGAAGAAGTGCTGGATCTCCAGGCGGTCGAACTCGGACACGTGGTGGATGTCGCGCAGGTGCTCGACGCGCGGGTCGGAGGCCGGCACGCACAGCAGCTTGTCGTCGCCGCCCGCCTCGTCGGTCATCCGGAACATGCCGATCGCGCGGCACTTGATGAGGCATCCGGGGAAAGTCGGCTCGTCGAGGATGACCAGCGCGTCCAGCGGGTCGCCGTCCTCGCCGAGGGTGTTCTCGACGAAGCCGTAGTCGGCCGGGTAGCTGGTCGAGGTGAAGAGTCGACGGTCAAGGCGGATCCGACCGGTCTCGTGGTCCACCTCGTACTTGTTCCGCGAACCCTTCGGGATCTCGATGGTGACGTCGAACTCCACGGGTGGCTCCTCCATGATCAACACATAGGTCTGGTGGTTAAGTGTCCCTCACGCATGTGTGTGATCGCGAAAGGGGCTGGTGCGAGGTGCCGGAGGTCAGGACATGGCAGCTCGCCGCGGGCTCGGCCGCGGTCGGCCTCGCCCTCGCTGCCGGGGCGGTGGCCGCGGCTGGTCCATGGGACTCGGGTCAGCGTAAGGCCGAGAAGGAGCGTGCGGTCGCCCACAGCCGTGCGGGTGGCGCACATCACCAGCCGTCCGCCCCCAAGGGGCCCGCGCCCGCCCCCAGCGCCCCGTCGGTGCTGGCCGCCGTGGGCGCCGCGCCCGCCGGCGACGGCGTCGACTCGAAGGCCGCCCCCGCCGACCTCAGCCGCCGCCTCGGGCCGCTCCTGGAGGACTCCGGCCTCGGCCGCCTCCGCGCCGCCAGCGTCGTCGACGTGGCGACGGGCGCGCAGTTGTACGGGAAGGAGGCCGACGCCCCCATGGTCCCGGCCTCCACCGTCAAGATCGCCACCTCGGTCGCGGCCCTGACGGCGCTCGGCCCGGACCACCGCATCCCGACGTCCGTCGTCGCCGCGGAGGACGGCGAGAGCCTCACCCTGGTCGGCGGCGGCGACCCCACCCTCGACAAGGCGCGTCTGGCCGAGCTCGCCGACCGCACGGCCGCCGCCCTGCGCGACCGCGGGAGCCGCGTGGTGCGCCTGACGTACGACGCCTCGCTCTACAAGGGCCCCGCCCGTCACCCCATCGGCCCCAACGACAACATCGCCCCCGTCAGCGCCCTGATGGTGAACCAGGGTCGGATCGACGGCTCGACCAGCGGGCCGGCCCGGCGCAGCGACGACCCGGCCAAGGACGCCGCGGGCGTCTTCGCGCAGCTGCTGGCCGAGCGGGGCGTCGCGGCGAAGGACGCGCCCGCCCCCGGCCGCGCCGCCGCCGGGTCCGAGCCCGTCGCCGAGGTCCTCTCGCCGCCGCTGTCCGACCTGGTCGAGCGGAGCCTGACGACCAGCGACAACGACATCGCCGAGGCCCTCGCCCGCCACACGGCCCTCGCGACGGACGAGACCGCCGACTTCACGGGCGCCGGGAAGGCCGTGACGAGGCGACTGGCCGCCCTGAAGCTGCCGTTGAAGGGGGCGCGGTTCGCCGACGGCAGCGGGCTGAACCGCGCGGACCGCGTCTCCGCGGGCCTGCTGACCGGGCTGCTGGCGCGCGCCGCCGACCCGGCCCGCCCCGAACTGCGGCCGGTCCTGACGGGCCTGCCGGTGGCGGGCTTCAGCGGCACTCTGCAGAACCGTTCCCCCAAGACCGCGCCCGGCACCGGACCCGTCCGCGCCAAGACCGGCACCCTCAGCGGCGTCAACACGCTGGCCGGGACGGTCGTGACGCCGGACGGACGCCTCCTCGCCTTCGCCTTCCTCGCCGGCGACACCGCCGCGCCGGGCGCCGCGCAGGAGGCCCTCGACCGGCTGGCGGCGGCCCTCGCGTCCTGACGCAGCCCCCCAGGGGTGCGTACGGGACGAACCCGGGCGGTCTCAACACCTCACCGCTCCCGGATCGGACAACGTACGGTTGACGCATGACGAGCATCGGTGGTGCCGAGATGGTCGACTGGAACCTCGCGGTGGCGACCGCGACCCGCTTCGTGCGGCCGGGGCCCGAAGTGAGCCGAGACGAGGCGCGCGCCGTCGTCGCCGAGCTGCGGCGGCACGCCAAGGCCTCCGAAGAGCATGTGCGGGCCTTCACCCGGATGATTCCGCAGGGCTCCGAGCCCCACGACACCCCCGTCCTGGTCGTGGACCGGGCCGGCTGGGTCAAGGCGAACGTCGCGGGCTTCCGCGAACTGCTCAAGCCCCTGCTGGAGAAGATGCAGGAGCGCCGCTCGGGCAGCCCCGGCGGCGCGATGCTCGGCGCGGTCGGCGGCAAGGTCACCGGCGTGGAGCTGGGCATGCTGCTGTCGTTCCTGGCCTCGCGGGTCCTCGGGCAGTACGAGACCTTCGCCCCGGCCGCCCGCGACCTGCCCGCGGGCGTCCCGCCCGGCACGGGCAACGGCGGCGGACGGCTGCTGCTGGTCGCCCCGAACATCGTCCACGTCGAGCGCGAACTCGAGGTCGACCCGCACGACTTCAGGCTCTGGGTCTGCCTGCACGAGGAGACCCACCGCACCCAGTTCACCGGCGTGCCCTGGCTCAAGGACCACATCGAGGGCGAGATCCAGTCATTCCTCGGCGAGACCGAGGTCGACCCGATGACCGTCCTGGAGCGCTTCCGGGAGGCCGCCCAGTCGCTCGCCGGGGCGCGCCCGGAGGGCGAGGAGGACGAGGGCGGCCGCTCCATCGTGGAGCTGGTGCAGACCCCCGCGCAGCGGGAGATCCTCGGCCGGCTGACCGCGGTGATGTCCCTGCTCGAAGGTCACGCGGACTTCGTGATGGACGGGGTGGGGCCCGACGTCGTCCCCTCGGTCGCCGAGATCCGGGAGAAGTTCCAGCAGCGCAGGGCGCGCGGCGCGAGCCGGCTGGACCAGGCGCTGCGCAAGCTGCTCGGGCTGGACGCCAAGCTGCGGCAGTACCGCGACGGCGAGCGCTTCGTACGAGCCGTGGTGGAGGAGGTCGGAATGGACGGATTCAATCGGGTATGGACGTCTCCGAACACGCTCCCGACCAAGGCGGAGATCGCCAAACCCGCCGACTGGGTCGCGAGGGTGCACCGTAAAGCAGAGTCGTGAGCCGGGGTCGGCCGACGGCAGGAGAACGCCCCCGTAATCACCCATCCGAGGGACCGTAGGCGATGGGTAGGCGTGCAATGCTCGGGGAACGGCTCGGTTCTGTCACCATCGACGCACTCTGAGTGACTGAATGTCTGAGTGACTCAATGACCGAAGTGACCGATCCTCCGTTCCGACTCCGACTGAGGCACCCCCCAACTTTTCACGAAGGGCACCGGACATGGGTCCCCATCCTGCGGTCGCGGCGATACGCCTGGCGGTCCGCCGCGTACTCCACGACGTCATCACCGAACACTCCGAACGCCACGCGCGCTCCGTGAGCCACGCGGCCCCCGCGCGCGCCGCGGCGGCCGGGTCCGGCGCGGTCATCCCCGCCGCGACGCATCCCCGACACTCCGCCGGCCGCCCCGCCGGCCTCGCCCGCCCCCCGCACCCCGCCTCCGCGGACCAGCAGCCCCTCGACGCCTTCGGCGACGCGCCGGCGCCGCTGGTCCTCGTGGCGTGCTCCGGCGGCGCCGACTCCATGGCGCTCGCCTCCGCCCTCGCCTTCGAGGCCCGCAAGCTCTCCGTCCGGGCCGGCGGCATCACCGTCGACCACGGCCTCCAGGACGGCTCCGACCTCCGCGCCGCCGAGGTCGCCGCCCGCCTCACGGCCCTGCACCTCGACCCCGTCGAGGCCATCGCCGTACGCGTCGGCCGCGACGGCGGACCCGAGGCCGCCGCCCGCGACGCGCGCTACGCCGCCCTCGACGACGCCGCCGAACGCCACGGCGCGGCCGCCGTGCTGCTCGGCCACACCCGCGACGACCAGGCCGAGACCGTGCTGCTCGGCCTCGCCCGCGGCTCCGGGATCCGCTCGCTGTCCGGAATGGCGGCCGTCTCGGGGGCGGCCGGCCGCTACCGCCGCCCCTTCCTCCAGCTCGACCGGCAGACCGCCCGCAAGGCCTGCATGGTCCAGTCGCTGCCCGTCTGGGACGACCCGCACAACGCCGACCCCGCCTACACCCGCTCACGGCTGCGCCACGAGGGCCTGCCCGCCCTGGAGAAGGCCCTCGGAAAGGGCGTCGTCGAGGCCCTGGCCCGGACCGCACAGCTCTCCCGCGACGACGCGGACGCCCTGGACACCTGGGCCGCCGACGTGGACGCGACCGTGCGCGACGACGCCGGCGAGCTCGAGTGCGCCAAGCTCTACTCCCTGCCGCCCGCCGTCCGCCGCAGGGTGCTGCGCCGGGCCGTCATCAACGCCGGCTCGCCCGCCGGCTCGCTCTTCGCCCGGCACGTCGAGGAAGTCGACCGCCTGATCACCAGCTGGCGCGGTCAGGGCGCCATCAATCTGCCCGGCCGGGTCGAGGCGCGTCGGCAGGGTGGCAGACTGGTCATTCGGCAAGGCTGACGCAGCTGCAGCGCAAGCGCAACGAAAGTGACCCGGGTGAACGAGAAGGACATGGGCACCGACCTTCAGTCGGTGCTCATCACCAAGGAAGAGATCGACGCGAAGCTGGCCGAGCTGGCCGCCAAGATCGATGCGGAGTACGCGGACAAGGACCTGCTCATCGTCGGAGTCCTCAAGGGCGCCGTGATGGTGATGGCGGACCTGGCGCGCGCCCTGTCCACCCCCGTCACGATGGACTGGATGGCGGTGTCGTCGTACGGCGCGGGCACCCAGTCCTCGGGCGTCGTGCGGATCCTCAAGGACCTCGACACCGACATCAAGGGCAAGCACGTCCTGATCGTCGAGGACATCATCGACTCGGGCCTCACGCTCTCCTGGCTGCTGTCGAACCTCGGCTCGCGCGAGCCGGCGTCCCTCGAGGTCTGCACCCTGCTGCGTAAGCCGGATGCCGCAAAGGTCGCGATCGACGTGAAGTGGATCGGCTTCGACATCCCGAACGAGTTCGTCGTCGGCTACGGCCTCGACTACGCGGAGAAGTACCGCAACCTGCCGTTCGTGGGCACGCTCGCACCGCACGTCTACGGCGGCTGACCCCGCCGGGAACCAGAACCCCCCTCCCGCCGTTGAAGCATGGGAGGGCGGGTTTGTCAGCGGTACCGTGCGGTCTCTGCGCCGATGCTGGGGTACCGTCCGAAGAACAGTCTTTTCTCACACAGCAGCATTTACCTACGGGCAGGAGGGACGGGGCGTACTCGCTCCGTATGGATGGACGTGAAGCGATACTTCCGTGGGCCGGTCATGTGGATCGTGCTGGCCGTCCTCGCCGTGGTCGTGTTGATGCAGGTCGTCGGCTCGTCCGGCGGCTACAAGACGGTGGACACCGGCGAGGTCGTCCAGGCGATCGACAAGAACCAGGTCGACCAGGTCAAGCTGACCACCGGCGACGAGCAGATCATCAAGGCCGACCTGAAGGACGGCCAGAAGGTCAAGGGCAGCGACAAGATCCAGGCCAGCTACATCGGCACCCAGGGCGCCGATCTGGCTGAGAAGCTGCAGCAGAAGTACGAGGCCGGCGACATCGAGAAGGGCTACACCGTCTCGCCGTCGAAGCAGAGCCCGTTCGTGTCGGTGCTGCTCTCGCTGCTGCCCTTCGTCCTGATCGTCGTGGTCTTCCTCTTCCTGATGAACCAGATGCAGGGCGGCGGCTCCCGAGTCATGAACTTCGGGAAGTCCAAGGCCAAGCTGATCACCAAGGACACCCCCAAGACGACCTTCGCCGACGTGGCGGGGTCCGACGAGGCTGTCGAGGAGCTCCACGAGATCAAGGAGTTCCTGCAGGAGCCGGCGAAGTTCCAGGCCGTCGGCGCCAAGATCCCCAAGGGCGTGCTGCTCTACGGCCCGCCCGGCACGGGCAAGACGCTTCTCGCTCGCGCCGTCGCGGGCGAGGCCGGCGTCCCCTTCTACTCGATCTCCGGCTCCGACTTCGTCGAGATGTTCGTGGGCGTCGGCGCGTCCCGAGTGCGCGACCTCTTCGAGCAGGCCAAGGCGAACGCCCCGGCGATCGTCTTCGTCGACGAGATCGACGCCGTCGGCCGGCACCGCGGCGCGGGCCTCGGCGGCGGCCACGACGAGCGCGAGCAGACGCTGAACCAGCTGCTCGTCGAGATGGACGGCTTCGACGTGAAGGGCGGCGTCATCCTGATCGCCGCCACCAACCGGCCCGACATCCTCGACCCGGCGCTGCTGCGTCCGGGCCGCTTCGACCGGCAGATCGCCGTCGACCGTCCTGACATGCAGGGCCGTCTGGAGATCCTCAAGGTCCACCAGAAGGGCAAGCCGGTCGCCCCGGACGTCGACCTTGGCGCCGTCGCCCGGCGTACGCCCGGCTTCACCGGCGCGGACCTGTCGAACGTGCTGAACGAAGCGGCGCTCCTGACGGCGCGCAGCGACAAGAAGCTCATCGACAACCACTCGCTGGACGAGGCGATCGACCGTGTGGTCGCGGGCCCGCAGAAGCGGACCCGGATCATGTCGGACAAGGAGAAGAAGATCACCGCGTACCACGAGGGCGGCCACGCCCTGGTCGCGGCGGCCTCGCCGAACTCCGACCCGGTCCACAAGATCACGATCCTGTCCCGGGGCCGTGCGCTGGGCTACACCATGGTCCTGCCGGACGAGGACAAGTACTCCACGACGCGCAACGAGATGCTCGACCAGCTGGCGTACATGCTGGGCGGGCGCGCGGCCGAGGAGCTCGTCTTCCACGACCCGACCACGGGTGCGGCGAACGACATCGAGAAGGCCACGGCCACCGCTCGCGCGATGGTCACGCAGTACGGCATGACCGAGCGTCTCGGCGCGATCAAGTTCGGCGGCGACAACACCGAGCCCTTCCTGGGCCGGGAGATGGCGCACCAGCGCGACTACTCGGAAGAGGTCGCCGCGCTCGTCGACGAAGAGGTCAAGAAGCTCATCGAGACCGCTCACAACGAGGCCTGGGAGATCCTCGTCGAGAACCGGGACGTTCTCGACGCCCTGGTCCTGGAGCTCCTCGAGAAGGAGACGCTCAGCAAGGAGCAGATCGCCGAGGTCTTCGCTCCGATCGTGAAGCGTCCGGCCCGTCCGGCGTGGACCGGCTCCACCCGGCGTACGCCCTCCACGCGTCCGCCGGTCCTCTCGCCGAAGGAGCTCGCGCTGACCAACGGCGCGGCCGGCGCGGTCGGCGCCAACGGCGCGGTGCCGACGGACGCCGCTCCGGCCATCGAGGCGGTCCCGGAGGAGCGTCCGGAGAGCTGACCCGGCCTTGGGCCCCATGTGCCTCATAGGTCACACAGGCCCGGAATGGATGCCGCGTCCCCCAGGTTTTAGCCTGGGGGACGCGGCATTCCCGTATGTCCGCAAGGTAAGCAAGGGAACGAGGCACAGATGACCGACCCGGTGACGCTGGACGGCGAGGGCACGATCGGCGAGTTCGACGAGAAGCGGGCCGAGAACGCCGTGCGCGAGCTCCTCATCGCGGTCGGGGAGGACCCGGACCGCGAAGGTCTGCGGGAGACGCCGGCCCGGGTGGCGCGCGCGTACCGGGAGATCTTCGGCGGTCTGTGGCAGAAGCCGGAGGAGGTCCTGACGACGACGTTCGACCTCGGGCACGACGAGATGGTCCTGGTGAAGGACATCGAGGTGATGAGCTCCTGCGAGCACCACCTGGTGCCGTTCCACGGCGTGGCGCACGTGGGCTACATCCCCTCGACGGACGGCAAGATCACCGGCCTGTCGAAGCTGGCCCGCCTGGTCGACGTGTTCGCCCGCCGCCCCCAGGTGCAGGAGCGCCTGACCACGCAGATCGCGGACTCGCTGATGGACATCCTGGAGCCGCGGGGCGTGATCGTGGTGGTGGAGTGCGAGCACATGTGCATGACGATGCGCGGTGTGCGGAAGCCGGGCGCGAAGACGATAACGTCCGCCGTCCGCGGCCAACTGCGCCACGCGGCGACGCGGAACGAGGCGATGAGCCTGATCATGGCGCGCTGAGGACGGCTGGGTTGAGGGCGGGGGAGGGACGCCTGGTCTGGGCGTCGGCCCCGGACACCCCGCACGGTGTTCCGGCCAATCTTGTCCTGCTCGCCACCGCCGCGATTCCCGCCGCAGATCACAGGCGTGCGGAGAACCCGGACGCGGGCCCGCGACCGACGGCGCCGAGCAGAGGGGGCGCCTGCGGCGCGGAGGTCCCGAGCAGCCGCAGCCTCGCCTGCCGCAGCGCGCAAGCAGCGCCGGCTACACCCAGGTCCTCACCTCGCCGGTCCGCCGCGCCCGAGGCGCGTGGCCCCAGGCAGTGCCCGTCTCTCGCCGGCCGGCCGGCCCGAGCGCGCGCGGGTCGTCCGCTACGCGCGCGCCTTGCCGCGAGGCGGGCACGGGCGGCCTGGTGGGCGGGACTTCAGCCGGGGCGGACCGTACGTCTTCCGTAGGGTCCTCGCATCGCCGGGCGGGCGCCCCTGCGCTTACGGCGCGGGGCCAGGGGCAGTGCCCGGCCATCGTGGAGTGGGTCATCGCCCGGCGGGCGCGCTTGCGCCTGAGGCGTGTGGGCCCGCGGCCGGTCACCGCCGGCTCGGTGCCAGGAGCGCGACGCTCGGGCCTGGGTCCGGGGAGTGACCGCCCCCCGCCCGCTACGCCCGTGCCTTGCCGCTGGGTGGGCCCTCGTCCTCGTCTTCGGGGAGTTTGCAGACTCGTTCCAGGAAGAACGCCGCCGCGATCACGCCGAAGCCCGCCACCACGGAGAACCCCGCGTAGATCGCCTGGTCCCGGCGGGCCGGGATGTCCAGGGAGGCCAGCAGGAATACGCCCGTGCCGCCGTACATTCCGCTCACCAGCGCCGCCACCAGCGCGCTCGCCTGGCCGAAGACCACCGCGCGCGCCGCCATCAGCGGCTCGACGCCCTTCGCTCCCGGGCGGCGTTCGCGCTGGGCGCGCAGGCGGGCGCGGAGCGAGAGGGCCGTCGCGGTGAGGACGACCGCGATCACCGCCAGAACGATCGGCGCGGCCAAGGGCACGCTCGGCAGCGTGCCGATCGAGTCCCAGAGCCGCGCGCCGCCCCAGGAGAGCACCCCGGCCGCGACGAAGAGACCGGCGAGCACCCCGAGCCGTAGTTGCTTCACCCGCGTGTGTCCTTCGTGTTCGTCGTCGTAGGCATCTCGCAGAGCCTAACGACTACTCAGGCAGCCGAAGTTCCAGGTCCGCGCGCGCCTGCACGCCGCCCAGGCCCATTTCGGCCAGCAGCCCGGCCACCGCGCCATGGCCCGGCAGCTGCGCCTGGGGATCCACGTCGTGCCACGGCGCGAGCACGAAGGCGCGCTGGTGGGCGCGGGGGTGGGGGAGCGTGAGGGTCGGGTCGTCGGAGACCACGTCCGCGTACGCCACGATGTCGACGTCGATCGTGCGCGGCCCCCAGCGCTCCTCGCGGACGCGCTCGAAGGCCTCCTCGATGGCGTGGCCGCGCTCCAGCAGGGAGGACGGCGGAAGGGTGGTCTTGATGACGACCACCGCGTTGAAGTACGAGGGCTGGGAGTCGGGGTCCACGCCCCACGGCTCCGTCTCGTACACCGGCGAGACCGCCTTGACCCGCAGGCCGGGCGTGTCCTCCAGCGCGTCGATCGCGCCCTGGAGCGTCTCGAGGCGGTTGCCGAGGTTGGAGCCGAGAGAGATCACGGCCTGTTTCGGGTTGGACAGAGTGACGTCCGCCGCGTCGACCTGCTCCACCACGGAGGCGGGCACCGGCTGCACGGTCGGGTCGCTCTGCGTCCCGTTGGAGGAGAACACGGTCATACTCGGCTCCGGGTGATCGTGATGGTCACGTCGTCGAAGGGCACCGTGATCGGTGCGTCGGGCTTGTGGACGACCACCTCGACCGCCTCCACGCCGTCGTGCTTGAGGCACTGCTGGGCAATCCGCTCCGCCAGGGTCTCGATGAGATCGACGGGCTCGCCCTCGACGACGGCGACGACCTCCTCCGCCACCACGCCGTAGTGGACGGTCTTGGTCAGGTCGTCGGCCGCGGCCGCGGGGCGGGTGTCGAGGCTGAGCACCAGGTCGACGATGAAGGTCTGGCCCTCTGCGCGCTCCTTGGGGAAGACGCCATGGTGCCCGCGGGCCTTGAGGCCGCGCAGCGCGACACGATCCACGCGAATCACTCCTGCTGTCGTAGGTCTTGCGGGCACCCGGCCGCGTGCGGGCGGCGTGTGTCCATCTTCGAATCTACCTGCGAGCACTGACAGCGCCTGCCCACGGGGGCTATGGACAGGGCCCCGTGAGGCTGGTAGCCGCCCCTACCCGGGGGCGGCCGTGTCCAACCTCACGAGACCCGCATACCCACTATTGGGCGGTGTCCTCGTCGTCTTCCTCGTCGCTGTCCGCCAGTACGGGCGATCCATGGTGCGACCAGATCTTCCAGCCGTCGGATGTGCGGCGGAACACATTGGTGGCGACCACCAGCTGCCCGACGAGCGGCCCGAGCTCCCCGCCGTCCTCGGCGGGGCCGCCGCTGAGGATGTTCTCGGTGCAGGTCACCAGCGCCGTGTCGCCGGCGAGGCTCACCTTGACGTCGGTGAGGAAGAACTGGATGTACTCGGTGTTGGCCATGATCAGGGCGTACGAGCGGAGCACCTCGCCGCGCCCCGTGAGGACCGGCCAGCCCGGGTGGACGCAGGAGATCTCGTCGTCCAGCCAGAGCTTGGACAGCTCCTCGAAGTCGCCGCGCTCCATGGTCTCGTAGAACGTGGTGTTGGCCGCTTCCACCCGCTCCACGTCGGTGCGGCTCACCGCGCTCCCTCGACGGCGCGCGCGACCCGGACGGCGTCGGCGGTGGCGCGCACCTCGTGGACGCGGACGGCCCAGGCGCCCTCGTGGGCCGCGATGGCGGAGACGGCCGCGGTGGCCGCGTCCCGCTCGCGGGCGGGCGGCGCGGCGCCCTCCTTGGCGAGCACGTGCCCGAGGAACCGCTTGCGGGACGCCGCGACGAGCAGCGGGCGGCCCAGGGCCCTCAGATCCGCCAGATGGGCGACCAGCGCGAGGTCGTGCTCGGCCTGCTTGGCGAAGCCGAGGCCCGGGTCGAGGAGGATCCGCTCCGGCGGGATGCCTCCGGCGACGACGGCGTCCATGCGCTCGCGCAGCTCGGCGACGACTTCGCCGACGACGTCCGCGTAGACGGCGCGGCTGTTCATGTCCTGGCTGAAGCCCCGCCAGTGCATGACGACGAAGGGGACTCCGGCCGCGGCGACCGCCGAGACCATCCGGGGGTCGGCGAGGCCGCCGCTGACGTCGTTGACCAGCACCGCGCCTGCGGCGACGGCCTGCTCGGCGACGCTGGCGCGCATCGTGTCGACGGAGACGGTGACGCCCTCCGAGGCGAGACCGCGCACGACGGGGATCACACGGCGCAGCTCCTCGTCCTCGTCGACCCGGCTGGCGCCGGGCCTGGTGGACTCGCCGCCCACGTCGACGAGGTCGGCGCCCTCGGCGACGAGGCCGAGGCCCCGCTTGACGGCGGCGGTGGTGTCGAACCAGCGGCCCCCGTCGGAGAAGGAGTCGGGAGTGACATTGACGACTCCCATGACCGCACAGCGATCCCACTCGGGCAGGCCAAGGGCGGTGCCACGTGCGCGCAACGTACTCATGGACCCAGCCTAGGCCCGGTGGCGGGGCGCGCGGCGACGCGGTGCGGGCGGGGCAGGGTTACGCCCCGCCACGATTGCC
>NZ_JBFAYB010000040.1:0-70050 GCF_040681075.1 Streptomyces sp. NPDC051907
ACCCTCTCGGGCTTTCCTCCGGGCGCTTCCCTTCGGTCTTGCGTCTCCGACTCTATCAGACTCTTTCGCGTCCGATTTCCTCGGTGCCTTTCAGGTTTCCGCTTCCGCGTTTCCCTTTCCGGCGAGTCCGACTCTATCAGATCCTTTCGGGCCTGATTCCCGGTCGAACTCGGGTTTGTCTTTGCGGCTGTTGGGCCGTTCCGACGAGTGAGACTTTAGCGGAATCCTGGCCCCCGACGCTAATCGGGGCTGCGCTCGTTCGAACGCGGATTCCTCATTTCGCAAAAGCGCACGGAAAGCGGCGCGACAGAGAGCGTCGCTTGCTTGTAGTGGGTCTTGCGGAATGGCTGTCCGGGGACCGGCCGAAGTCGGTGCTCACGTCGGACAACTCGGAGAACACTACGGACCGGCGGTATCCGCTGTCAACCTCGGCCCTGGACGCGTAGGCTCCTCCCCATGACTACGCGTACGTGCTTCCTTCAGTGGTGGGCCGCCTGACGGCGGCCGGCACCTACGCATGCACTCAACGGCCGCCGCTTCGGCGGCCGTTCGCGTTTCCCCCTCCGGGAGGCCGGCCGCTGGCGGCGGCTTCGACCAGGAGACGGAGAGCGGAATGACGCGGATCTTCAGCGGGATCAAGCCGACGGGCCATCTGACGCTGGGCAACTACCTCGGGGCCCTGCGGCGGTGGGTCGAGGTCGATCAGCATCAGGCGGACGCGCTGTTCAGCGTGGTCGATCTGCATGCGCTGACCGTCGAGCACGATCCCGCGCGGGTGCGCCGGCTCAGTCGGCAGGCCGCGACCCTGATGCTGGCGGCGGGGCTGGATCCCGAGCGGTGCACCGTCTTCGTACAGAGCCATGTGGACGAGCACGCTCGGCTGTCGTACGTCATGGAGTGCACGGCCACGGACGGCGAGCTGCGGCGCATGATCCAGTACAAGGAGAAGGGCGCGCGGGCGCGGGAGGCCGGGCAGAGCGTGCGGCTGTCTCTGCTGACGTATCCGGCGCTGATGGCGGCCGACATTCTGGCCTATGGAACGGACGAGGTTCCGGTGGGCGAAGACCAGACTCAGCATGTCGAGCTGGCGCGGGACCTGGCCGTGCGCTTCAACCAGCGGTACGGGCACACCTTCACCGTGCCGAAGGCGACGCATCCGCCGGTGGCCGCGCGGGTCATGGATCTGCAGGACCCGACCTCGAAGATGGGGAAGTCGCACGAGTCCGGGGCGGGGATCGTCTATCTGCTGGACGAGGCCGACGTGGTGCGCAAGAAGATCATGCGGGCCGTCACGGACAGCGGGCGCGAGGTCGAGTACGACCGGGAGAGCAGGCCGGGCGTCGCGAATCTGCTCGAGATGCTCGCGGCTTGCGAGGGTGGGAACCCAATCGAGCTGGCCGGTGTATATGAGTCGTACGGAGCGTTGAAGAAGGACGCGGCCGAGGCGGTGGTGGAGCTGCTGAGGCCGGTCAGGGAGCGGCATGCGGAGCTGGCGGCGGATCCGGGGTACGTAGACGACGTTTTGAGGAAGGGGGCGGAACGGGCCAGGGGGATGGCCCGGCCGAGGGTCGACGCGGCCTATCGGGCGATCGGGCTGCTGCCCGCGGGCTGAGGGCGCGGCTCGGGGGCGCGGCTGGGGCCGGCTGGGGCGGTGCGCGAGCGCGGGCGGAGACCGGCTGGAGCAAGGGCTCGGGCTCACCGGGGGCGGTCCTCCCGCTGCCGTGGCGGTGCGGCAGCGGGGGACGGCTGCGAGGAGGGGCGCAGGGGTCAGCCGTTGCCGGAGGCGAGTTCGCGGCTGCGGTCGCGGGCTGCCTCCAGGGCGGCGATGAGCGCCGCGCGCACGCCGTGGTTCTCGAGCTCGCGGATGGCGCTGATGGTGGTGCCGGCAGGGGAGGTGACGGCTTCGCGGAGCTTGACCGGGTGCTCGCCGCTGTCGCGGAGCATGACCGCGGCGCCGATGGCGGCCTGGACGATCAGATCGTGGGCCTGGGCGCGGGGCAGGCCGAGGAGGATGCCGGCGTCGGTCATCGCCTCGACCAGGAAGTAGAAGTAGGCCGGGCCCGAGCCGGAGAGGGCGGTGGCGGCGTCCTGCTGGGACTCGGGGACGCGGAGGGTCTTGCCGACTCCGCCGAAGATCTCTTCGGCGTGGGCGAGGTGCTCGGCCGTCGCGTGGTTGCCGGCGGAGATCACGGACATGCCCTCGTCGACGAGTACGGGGGTGTTGGGCATGACGCGGACGACGGGGGTGCCTGCGGCCAGGCGCTCCTCGATGAAGGAGGTGGGGATTCCGGCCGCTGCGCTGATCACGAGACGCTCGGCGCTGATGTGGGAGGCGAGTTCGTCGAGGAGCTTGCCCATGTCCTGGGGCTTGACGGCCAGGATGAGGGTGTCGGCGCGCTTGGCGGCCTCGGCGTTGGTGACGGGCTCGACGCCGTAGCGGGTGCGGAGCTCGTCGGCGCGATCACTGCGGCGGGTGGTGACGAGCAGGTCGGCGGGGCGCCATCCGGCGCGGATCATTCCGCTGAGGAGGGCTTCTCCGATCTTGCCCGTGCCGAGGACTGCGACTGTCTGGGTCATGGCTCTGCTCACCTCGCCGGTGGGGGTACGTGCGGCCATCCTCGCATTGGGGGCGTGCCTGTGCCGGGGCGTCCGAGGGGCGGTACGGGGCTACGGGTGAGCGCCGCGCCGCACCTCGGACGGGGCCCCGGCCGTCGGCCCGGCGCGGTCCCGGCGAAGGTCCGGGCCGGTCGGGGGGGGCTGGGAGGCCTGCGCCAGAGAGCCCGGGCTAGAGGGGGCTCGATGGCGGGATTGAGGCTGGGCTAGAGGGCGGGCTAGAGGGCGCTGAGGGAGCGCCACTCGGACCAGGACAGGTTCCAGTCGCCGTATCCGTTGCCGGGGGCGACCTGGTCCTTGGAGTTGACGACGCGGACGACGTCGCCCGGAATGACCTGCTCGTAGAAGCGCCGGGCGGTGCCGTCGGAGGCGAGGCCGACGCAGCCGTGGGTGACGTTCTGCTTGCCGGCGAAGGTGTTGGCCCGGGTGTTCTCGTGGAGGTAGGTGCCGGAGGTCGTCAGGTGGACGGCGTAGCCGTACCAGCCCTGGTAGGTGTCGGCAATGTTGACGGTGCGGGAGTCCATGAAGACCTTCCGCTGCTTGTCGAGGACCACCATCGTGCCGTTCCAGGTCTCGTAGGGCGGGCGGCCCGCGGTGATCGGGATGGTCTGGGTGGGGGCGCCGTCTTTGACGACCTTCATCTGGTGGGAGCGGACGTCGACTGTGGCGACCAGGGAGCGGGAGACGGTGAAGGAACGAGAGAGGGAGGGGCCGGCCTTGACGCTGACCTCGGTGCCCGGCTTCCAGTAGTCCTGGGGGCGGAAGTCGACGCGCTGGCCGTCGTGGAGGTTGCGGTCCTTGATCCAGGCCCAGCTGCCGGTGACTCCGGGGTTGGCGGTGACCTTCAGCTGGCGCTCGACGTCGGCGCGCTCGGCCTTGGGTATCGGGCGCTTGAAGGTGACCGATATCGGCAGGCCGACGCCGATGCGCTGGCCGTCGGCGATGTTGACGGAGGCGTCGGCCAGGTGGCCGAGGGTCGCGGCCGACAGCGGGGTGGCCGTGGGGCTGGGCGATGCGGAGGCGGAGCCGTCGGCTGCGGGGCGCTTGGGGGCCGCGGCGGCGTCCGGCGTGACGCTCCCGTTCGAGCAGCTGGTGATGGACAGCGCGCAGATGACTCCGAGCGCGGCGGTGGTGAGGTGGCGCGGCAGTCGTGACAGGCGTGACATGGATTCTCCCCCGGGGTCAGCTGGTGTGACAGCTGTGCTGGTTCGGCTTCTGTACGCACGGGAGAGAGAGGAGGTTGCACGTAGGACACGGAAATTCTCGCGGGGAACCGCGAGGGCTGTGGGGCTGTCATAGCGCTCGTGACGGAGGAGGAGTTCGACGCTTTCTACGCGACCGCGTTCCCACGGATAGTGGGGCAGCTGTACGCGTTGACGGGCGATCACGGCGAGGCCCAGGACGTGGTCCAGGAGGCTTTTGTGCGGGCCTGGGACCGGCGTGGCTCGTTTCTTGCCGAGGAGGCGCCCGAGGCGTGGATCCGCACGGTCGCGATGCGGCTCGCGGTGAGCCGCTGGCGGCGGGCGCGCCGGTGGCTGGAGCTGGTGCGGCACAATCCGCCGGCGGACCGGACGCCGGGGCCGGGACCGGAGCACACGGTGCTGGTGGAGGCGCTGCGGCAGTTGCCGGAGGCGCAGCGTCAGGCTGTGGTGCTGCATCATCTGTGTGATCTGACCATTCAGCAGATCGCTGCCGAGACGGGTTCCCCCGCGGGAACGGTCAAGGCGAGGTTGTCTCGGGGACGGGCCGCGCTGGCTCAGCTGCTGTCTCCCGAGGAGAAGGAGGAGAGTCGTGTCTGATCATGAACTCAAGTCCGCGATAAGGGAGTTGGCCGCGTCGGGCGAGACCCCGCCAGCCGTGTCCGGTGCGCAGGTACGGCGGCGGGCCGAGGCGCGCGGGCGGCGGCGCCGGGTGGTGGGCGCGGGAGTGGCCACGGTCGTGGTGTTGAGCGGCGTCGTGTTCGGGCTGCCGCGGGTGCTGGGGTCGCAGGACGAGGGGCGGCTGCCTGCGGCGCCGCCGACGACGGGGGTGGAGCCGGCTCCTTCGGTTCCGGCGCCTCCGCCGTTCACCCTGGACACGGGGAAGCGGATGCTGACGGTCAGCCGGGACGGGCTGCCGGTGCGCACGATCGAGGTGGAGTTCGACGGGGTCGCCGAGGGGCGACTGACGGTGGCCGCCAAGTCTCCGAAGCGCAAGGTGCCGACCGACAGGTACGACATGTCCAAGGACGAGGTCACCCGGAACTGGGTGGTGGAGCTGAGCCGGTCGAACGGCGGGACGGTGTACGTCTACGAGTCCGGCGAGAACGCCATCGACCTGAACGCGATCGCTGTGCCTGCCGCGGACGCGCAGTGGCTCTACGACAACTTCAAGGTCGGGGACACGGTCGCGGTGAGCTAGACGAGCTTTGTGAGAACGATGGGCTCGGGGAACTGGGCGGGCCGGGCGTGCGCGGGGGCGTAGGGCCCGTCGGGCCCGTCGGGGGTCAGGCGGTGCGGCGGCGGAGGGTGGCCGCGCCCAGGGACAGTACGAGAATCGCGCAGCCGGCGACGATCAGGACGTCGCGGGTGAAGGCGCCGGTGGCGTCCGGGTAGCGCAGGACCTCGGTCATGGCGTCGACCGCGTACGACATGGGCAGGACGTTCGAGATCGCTTCGAGGGCGGGCTGCATCTGGTCGCGCGGGGTGAACAGGCCGCAGAGCAGCAGCTGAGGGAAGATCACGGCCGGCATGAACTGGACGGCCTGGAACTCCGACGCGGCGAAGGCCGAGACGAACAGGCCGAGTGCCGTCCCCAGCAGCGCGTCGAGGAGCGCGACGAGCAGGAGCAGCCAGGGCGAGCCCACGACGTCGAGGCCCAGGGCCCACAGTGCGAGGCCGGTGGCCAGGACGGACTGGACGACGGCGACGAGGCCGAAGGCGAGGGCGTAGCCGCCGATGAGGTCGCCTTTGCCGAGGGGCATGGCGAGGAGCCGTTCGAGGGTGCCCGAGGTGCGTTCGCGCAGGGTGGCGATGGAGGCCACCAGGAACATCGTGATCAGCGGGAAGATGCCGAGCAGCGAGGCCCCGATGGAGTCGAAGGTCTGCGGGCTGCCGTCGAAGACGTAGCGCAGCAGGAACAGCATCACGCACGGCACGAGCACCATCAGCGCGATGGAGCGGGGGTCGTGGCGGAGCTGCCGCAGGACGCGGGCGGCGGTGGCGAGGGTACGGGCGGCGCTCATCGGACGTTCTCCTGCGCGGGTGAGGGCGCGGGTGCGGGTGCGCCTGAGCGGGATTGGGAGTCGGGCGCGTCCGGTCCGGCGTCGGCTGCGTTCGTTCTGGCGTCGGCCGCGTTCGCGGCGTCGACCAGGTGGAGGAACGCGTCCTCGACGGTCGCGCAGTGGGTGCGGGTGCGGAGGTCGTCCGGGGTGTCCTCGGCGAGCAGCTCGCCCTCGCGCATGAGCATGAGGCGGTGGCAGCGCTCGGCCTCGTCCATCACATGGGAGGAGACCAGAACCGTCGCACCGCGGTCGGCGGCGAGGCGGTGGAAGAGGTCCCACAGGTCGCGGCGGAGCACGGGGTCCAGGCCGACGGTGGGCTCGTCGAGGACGAGCAGTTCCGGGGTGCCGAGCAGGGCCACGGCGAGCGAGACGCGGCTGCGCTGGCCGCCGGAGAGCCGGCCGGCGAGGGAGTCGGCGTGCGAGGCGAGGGCTACGTCGTCGATGGCGCGCGTGACGTTCTCGCGGCGGACGTCGCGGTGGCGGCGGCCGGGGTAGAGGACCGAGGCGAAGTACTCGAGGTTCTGGCGGACGGTCAGGTCGTCGTACACCGACGGGGCCTGGGTGACGTAGCCGATGCGGGAGCGCAGCGAGGCGTCGCCCGCGGGCTTGCCGAGCACTTCGAGGGTGCCTGCGACGCCGGCCTGGGTGCCGACGAGGGAGCGCATCAGCGTGGACTTCCCGCAGCCGGAGGGGCCGAGCAGGCCGGTGATCTTTCCGGGCCACACGGTGAAGTCGAGGCCGCGCAGGACGGTGCGGGGGCCTCGCTGCACCGTGAGGTCGCGGGCGAGGACGGCGAGGGCGGGGGGCGACGGGTCGGGGGGCGACGGGTCGGGCACGGGGGTTGGCGCCGGGTCGGGCGTCAACGGGCCGAGGAAATTCATCATGTGATGAATACTGCGCCTGGCGGTGGGTGCCGTCAAGGGCGGGGGCGGCGGGAACGCGTTCGGACGGCGGGCTGTCCGGCGGAGGGCGGGGGCCGTGGAGCGGACGAACTGGACTGGCTCGGATAGCCGAGGCGTGGTGGCGTGGGCGGCTCGCCCGGGGCTCGACGGTGTTCGAGGTCGCTGCATGGGTGCGGTGGGAGCTGGTGGGGGCGGGGACGGGCATGCGCGCAGCGCGCAGGTTGGGTCGACCGCGATGCGTCGCGCTCGACCGCGAGGTGCTTGGAGGCCGCGGGGGCGCGGGTGAGGGCGGTGTCGGGGACGCCCTCCTCGACGCGGACGCCTATGGCGTGGCGGGCCTTGGCGCGGCGGACCCAGGCGTGGTGGACCCTGCGGGCGTGGGACCGGCGGCGGGCGGAGTGGCCGCCAGCGGCTCCGAGGGGCGGCGGAGCGACCGGCCGCGGGCCGAGTGGCGGGCGGAGTGGCCGCGTGGCCAGCGGCACCGCGTGGCGGCGGAGTGGCCAGCGGCGCCGAGTGGCAGGCGGAGCAACCGGCCGCGGGCCGTATGCCAGCGGCGGGCGGAGCGGCCGACCGCGAGCCAAGTGGTCGGCGGAGTGGTCGGCGGCGAGGGAGGTGCCGGACAGGAGGCGTACGTCGTCGCGGGGGTACGCCACGGACCGTTCCGCCGCCAGCTCGCAGGTCAGGCCGCCGACGACGGCCGCCCAGCCCCTGTGCAGCGCCTCCGCCGACTCGGCGGTCTCCGGGCGCATCGCGCTCGCCGCGACGCCGTCGCCCGTACGGCCGCCGAGGGCATCGACCAGCCAGCCGTACGGCAAGGCGCCGACCGTCGTCCATGGCGGCCCGTCGGCGAGAGGGGCCAGCGCGACAGCCCTGACCGGCGGCGTACACGCGCTCCCCGCTACACCCCCGCCCGTACGGCCGCCGAGGGCATCGACCAGCCAGCCGTACGGCAAGGCGCCGACCGTCGTCCATGGCGGCCCGTCGGGCAAGAGGGGCCAGCGCGACAGCCCCGAACAGCGGCGTGCACACGCTCCCCGCTACACCCCCGCCCGTACCGCTGCCTAGCCCGCGCGTGCGGCCATCGCGGCCCTCACAGGCTCTCGAGGTCCAGGTGCTGGAGCTTGTTCGGGTTGACGACCGCGGAGATCTCCGTGATCCGACCGTCGTGCACCGTGAACGCGAAGACGCCGGCCCGCGCGTTCGCGGAGTCGACGAAGACGACGCCGGGCGCGCCGTTCACGTCCCGTACCAGCGCGCGCATCGTCTGCGGGTCGAAGTCGCGCGTCAGACGCTGGACGAAGCGAGCGACCTTCTCGTCGCCGAGGACCGGCAGTCGGGCCGCCACCACCATGCCGCCGCCGTCCGAACGCCATACGACCTCGGGGTCCAGGACCTCCAGCAGCCCCTCGAAGTCCCCGCCCATCACCGCCGTCAGGAACGCGTCGACCGTCCGCCGGTGCTCGTCCCGGTCGACCGAGCGGCGCGGCGCCTCCGCCCGTACGCGACGGCGGGCGCGCGAGGCGAGCTGCCGTACGGAGTCGGAGGTGCGGCCCACCACGTCGGCTATCTCCGGGAAGGGCACGGCGAACACGTCGTGCAGGATGAAGGCGGTGCGCTCGGCCGGAGTGAGGCGTTCCAGCACGGTCAGCAGCGCCACGCCGACGGACTCGTCGAGCGTGACGCGGTCCTGCGGGTCCTCGGGCCCCTCGGCGGCGACGGTCACGACCGGCTCCGGCAGCCAGGGACCGACGTACGCCTCCCGCCGGGCGCGGGCCGAACCGAGCTGGTCGTAGCAGATGCGGCTGACCACGGTCGTCAGATACGCCCGCGGGTCCTCCGCCTCGCCGTCCGGCAGGGACTCCCAGCGCAGCCAGGACTCCTGTACGGCGTCTTCGGCGTCCGCGACGGAGCCGGTGATGCGGTACGCGATGCCCCACAGACGGCTGCGCTGCTTCTCGAATTCGGCCAGCTCGGCCATATTCGGCCCTCCCTCTGCTGCTGACGGCGCCTATGGGCGGCGCCTACTGGGTGGACGGTTCGGGCGCACGGGTTGTGACACCGCCGCGCGGGATGTGACACCACCGCGCGGAGTGCGACGCGGCTCCGTGGAATGCGACGCCCCGACCGAGCGAGCGACTCGGCGGCGTCTCCTATGGAGTGCGGCGCAGCGGCACAGGTCCCGCCCTGCCCCGCCCGGTGTACGGCGCGGAAGCCTCACGCAGGACGGCATGGACGTCCCACGGGAGCGGCGGCCGCGACGCACACGGCCCATCCTGGCTGAAAATCGGCTATTTGCGCCTGGGCTTGCCGCTCTTTCCCTTGCGGGCGGCGGGGTTGCCGGTACGGGCGTTGCGACGCTTCTCGTACTGGCTGCGGGCCGTCTCGTACTCCTCGCGGCGCAGCTTCTCTCCGGGCGCCTCGGCGAGCGAGCGGAGGAAGTAGGCGAGCAGCACGCCCACGAAGCCGATGGCCTTCAGGCTGCGCAGGGAGTCCTCGGCGGCTGAGCGCGCGGCGCGGCGCGTGAAGCTCTCCCACGTCTTGCGGAAGGCGATGGCGCTGCAGATCGCGAACATGACGACGACCAGGATGTTCACGAAGCCGCCGACGTCGGCGACGGCCAGGCCCTGGTAGGCGAAGCGCAGGACGAAGCAGCCGGCGACGGCGGCGGCCAGCGAGCCGGCCGCCACGCCGACGCGGCGGAGCCCGTAGCCCCCGTCGCGGCCCACCCAGGTCGTGCCGAAGAAACGGATGGGCTCGGGCTGCGGGCCGCCGCCGCTCTCGCCGCCGGCGCCTCTGCTGCTGGCTCTACCGGTGCTCGTGCTGCTGTTACTGCTGGTGCTTCCGCTGCTGTTTCCGCCGGTGCTTCTGCTGGCGCTTCTGCGGGTGTCGTCGGTGCGGTCGTTCCCGGTCTGCTCGCTCACAGGGGCGATTATCCCTGGGCGCCCCCGGGTGAGGTGTGCCGTGGGTCAGGAGCAGCGGATGGTCACATAGCCGTCACTGCCCGTGTTCACATACGCGTCCGAGACGAACTGCCCGTTGGCGATGTTGTCCCACAGGTTGGTCGTGCCGTACGGCCCGCTGATCCGCTCCCCCGGCTTCTGGCAGTTGATCGGGACGCGGGCGCCGTACGGCAGCGTCTTGACGAGCTGGTAGTTCGTGCCGGGGCCGCTGCGGACGTTCACGCGGTGGCCCGGCGCGACCGGGTAGCGCTTCGAGCCGAGCGCCTCGTCGGCGGCGTCCAGAGCCTCGACCGCCTCCGCGGACGCCGTCCCCGTCTGACTCTGCACCTCTTCAACAGCCATCGATATCTCCCCCGTTGTGGTGTGTGTGCCGTTCGCCGCGCAGGCTAGCAAGGTATGGCTGGTTCGCACGCATCATCGACTAGGCTCCGTGCGTCGCGGGTGCGCACCGAAAAAACGGGGGTGGGCGATGCCGCCGCTGCGCAGTGCCGGTCCGTTCCCGGAAGCGGAGCATCCGGAGTACGCCGGGCAGTACCGGCTCGAGTCATGTCTCGGCACCGGCGGCATGGGCGTGGTCCATCTGGCCGAATCCGCCTCGGGACTCCGTCTCGCCGTCAAGGTCATCCATGCCGAGCACGCCACGGATCCCGAGTTCAGGGCACGCTTTCAGCAGGAGGTCGCAGCTGCCCGCCGGGTCAGCGGCGCGTTCACCGCGCCCGTCGTCGACGCCGACCCGGAGGCCGAACGGCCTTGGATGGCCACGCTGTTCATCGAGGGCCCCACGCTCGCCGAGCGGGTCAAGCGGAACGGGCCGCTGAGCTCCCAGGAACTGCGCAGGGCTGGTGCCGGCCTCGCCGAGGCGCTGCGCGACATCCACCGCGTCGGCGTGGTCCACCGGGATCTGAAGCCGAGCAACGTGCTGCTCGCGCCCGACGGGCCCAAGGTGATCGACTTCGGCATCTCCCGTCCCAAGGACAGCGATCTGCGGACGGAGACGGGGAAGCTGATCGGCACGCCTCCCTTCATGGCGCCCGAGCAGTTCCAGCGTCCGCGCGAGGTCGGACCGGCCGCGGACGTGTTCGCGCTCGGCGCGGTGCTGGTGCACGCGGCGACCGGGCGTGGGCCGTTCGACTCGGACAGCCCGTACATCGTGGCGTACCAGGTCGTCCACAACGAGCCCGACTTGGCGGGTGTGCCGGAGGACCTGGCGCCGCTGTTCCTCCGCTGTCTGGCGAAGGACCCGGACGAGCGGCCGACCCCGGACGAGTTGATGGTGGCGCTGCGGGCGTCCTCGCCCTCGGCGTCGTACGACACCCAGGCCTACATACCGCTGCAGCGGACGCCGGAGCCGGGCGAGAGCGCGGGATCGGGTGAGGGCGCAGGATCGGACGAGGGTGGGGGTGCGGGGTCCGGGGCGGCTGTTGCTGCCTCCGCCGCGCCGCGGGAGCGGCGAGGGAAGCGGAGTGGGAAGCGGAGTGGGAAGGCGCGGTGGCTGGCCGTCGGGGCCGCTATAGCGGTGCTGGTCGCCGCCGGGGTCGTCGTGAGCTCTATAGCCGAAGGCGAGCCCGCGCCTCGGTCCTCGGCCGCCGGCCCGCGCGCCGAGCAGGGCTTCCAGCCCTGGAGCGTCGCTCTGCGCGGAGGCGACGGCGAGAACAGGATGCCGGTCTGCGCGGCCGCGGGCTCCGGGCTCTACTGCACCGCCCCCGGGATCAAGGCCGCCCGGCTCGACCCCGCCGACGGCAGGGCCGTCTGGTCGTCGGAGGCCGGGGGCGGCAAGACGCAGACCGACGCGGGCATGACCCCCGTGCTCTCCGGAGGGCTGCTGCACATCGTGACGCCCGGCGGAGGCCGGCTGGAGGCGCTCGACCCGGAGTCCGGGAAGGTGCGTTGGAGCCGTGACCTCTCCCAGTACTCCAACGTCCGGCACGCCGGCGACGTGGTGCTGCTCGTCGCCGCCAGCGGGCTGGTGCGGGCGCTCGACTCCGCGACCGGCGAGGAGCGGTGGACGCGCCAGCGCGGCACCGGCCCCTCCGAGTGGATGTCGTCGCCGGGGCAGGGCGGCCTCGCGCTCGTCGCGGCGGTGTCCGCCGACGGTACGACCACCCTGGTCAGCGCGGTCGATCCGAGCAACGGCGACGCGCTCTGGGAGAAGCGGGTCAAGGGGGCGCTGAGCCCGGTGGGGCTCGTGGACGGGGTGTCGTATCTGCTCTCCGCCGACACCGACGGGTACACGGACGCGGTCGTACGGATCGACGCCCGGGGCGGTACTGCTGCTGTACGGCGGATCAAGCTGCCCGTGCGGGTGGACCAGGCGCAGGCGACCGTGGCCGGCGGGACCGTCTATCTGAGCGGCTCCGGGGGCGCCCTCGTCGCGCTCGACACGGCGCGCAAGAAGAACGCGCAGCTATGGCGGCTGGAAACCCAGGTCACGCATCTCTCGCGGCCGACGGCGGACGGGAGCGCGGTCTATGTGTCGGCGGGCGACGGGCGGCTGCTGGCGGTGGACGCGCGGCGCGGGGAGCTGATCGGGCAGACGAAGCCGCGGATGGACGATGGGCGCTATACGTTCTCGTCGGTGCTGCCGGCGCCGGTGGCGCAGGGGGGACGGGTGTTCGGCACGGCGCCGAATGGGTCGGTGTTCGGGGTGGGGGCGGGGGAGCCGGGGCGGTGGTGAGGGGTGGGGGGGGCGGCGGCCTCAGGGTCCTCTCGCCTCAAACGCCGGCGGGGCTGAGGACTGCTCGGGCAGCCCGCGCCTCAAACGCCGGCGGGGCTTGAAACGTCGGCCTGGCCCGCGGGGCTCTGCCCCGGACCCCGCGCCTCAATCGCCGGCGAGGCTGACATGGCCCGCCCCCAAACGCCGCCGGAGCTGAGGTGGGTCGCCTCAAGCGCCGGCGGGGCTGAGACGGGCTACGGGAGTTGGGAGACGTCCCTGACCGCGCCCTTGTCCGCGCTCGTTGCCATCGCCGCGTATGCGCGCAGGGCCGCCGAGACCTTGCGGTCGCGGGACTTGGGGGCGTAGACGCCGGCCAGGGCCTCGCGGCGGGTTGCCAGGTCGGCGTCCGAGACGAGGAGTTCGATCGAGCGGTTGGGGATGTCGATGCGGATGCGGTCGCCGTCCTCGACGAGTGCGATCGCGCCGCCCGAGGCCGCCTCCGGGGACGCGTGGCCGATGGACAGGCCCGAGGTGCCGCCGGAGAAGCGGCCGTCGGTGACCAGTGCGCAGGCCTTGCCCAGGCCGCGGCCCTTGAGGAAGGACGTCGGGTAGAGCATCTCCTGCATGCCGGGTCCGCCGCGCGGGCCCTCGTAGCGGATGACGACGACGTCGCCCTCCTTGATCTGCTTCGTGAGGATCTTCTCGACCGCCTCGTCCTGCGACTCGCACACGACGGCCGGGCCCTCGAAGGTCCAGATCGACTCGTCGACGCCGGCGGTCTTCACGACGCAGCCGTCCACGGCCAGGTTGCCCTTCAGCACGGCGAGGCCGCCGTCCTTGGAGTAGGCGTGCTCGACGTCGCGGATGCAGCCGCCGGCGGCGTCCACGTCGAGGGACGCCCAGCGCTCGGACTGCGAGAACGCGGTCGCGGACCGCACGCAGCCCGGCGCGGCGTGCCACATCTCGACGGCCTCGGCGGACGGCGAACCGCCGCGCACGTCCCAGGTCTTGAGCCAGTCGGCGAGGGAGGAGGAGTGGACTGAGTGGACGTCCTCGTTGAGCATGCCGCCGCGGTAGAGCTCGCCGAGGATGGCGGGGATGCCGCCGGCGCGGTGCACGTCCTCCATGTAGTACGTGCCGCCGGGCGCGATGTTCGGGGCGACCTTGGCCAGGCACGGGACGCGGCGCGAGACCTGGTCGATGTCCTTGAGGTCGTAGTCGAGCTCGGCCTCCTGCGCCGCGGCCAGCAGGTGCAGGATCGTGTTGGTGGAGCCGCCCATGGCGATGTCGAGCGCCATAGCGTTCTCGAAGGCCTCGCGGGTGGCGATGTTGCGCGGCAGGACGGACTCGTCGTCCTGCTCGTAGTAGCGCTTGGCGATCTCGACGACCGTGCGGCCGGCCTCCTCGTACAGCGCCTTGCGGGCGGTGTGCGTGGCGAGCACGGAGCCGTTGCCCGGCAGGGACAGGCCCATGGCCTCGGTCAGGCAGTTCATCGAGTTGGCGGTGAACATGCCCGAACAGGAGCCGCAGGTCGGGCAGGCGTTCTCCTCGATGCGCAGCACGTCCTCGTCCGAGACGTTCTCGTCGACCGCGTCGACGATCGCGTTGATCAGGTCGAGCTTGCGGACCGTGCCGTCGACCAGGGTGGCCTGGCCGGCCTCCATGGGGCCGCCGGAGACGAAGACCACCGGGATGTTCAGCCGCAGGGCGGCCATCAGCATGCCGGGGGTGATCTTGTCGCAGTTGGAGATGCAGATCAGCGCGTCGGCGCAGTGCGCCTCGACCATGTACTCGACGCTGTCCGCGATCAGGTCGCGGGAGGGCAGGGAGTACAGCATTCCGGCGTGGCCCATGGCGATGCCGTCGTCGACGGCGATCGTGTTGAACTCACGCGGCACCGCGCCCGCCGCCAGGATGGCGTCGGAGACGATCCGGCCGACCGGGGCGAGGTGCGTGTGGCCGGGCACGAACTCGGTGAAGGAGTTGGCCACCGCGATGATCGGCTTGCCGATGTCCGCGCTGGCTACGCCCGACGCCCGCATAAGGGCGCGGGCGCCCGCCATGTTCCGGCCGTGGGTGACAGTGCGGGACCGCAGCTCGGGCATCGTCGCTCGCTCCTTCAGACAGATAGGACTGCATTCGAGCGTACGCCGGTGCTCCAAGATCTGGACACTCTGTCCGCTATGCGGGACGCACGGCTCACGCTTCGGTCAGATACCGCTGGAGGGTCGGCGACACGGTCGCGATGATCTCCTCGGGATCCGCCGAGGCCAGCGGCTCCACCTTGATCACATACCGCAGTATCGCGATCCCGATCATGTGCGCCGCCGCCAGCTCCGCGCGGAACTTCGGATTCGGCACGTCGAGCTCGCCCGCGATGCGCTCGAGCAGCCGCCGCAGCACGAAGCCCCGCAGGACCTTGGCCGCGGCCTCGTGGGTGAGCGCGGAACGGATGATCGCCAGCAGCGGGGCCCTGGTCGCCGGGTTCTCCCACACACCGATGAAGTAGCGGGCGAGCCGCTCGCCTACGCCCTCCGCGCCCTGGCCCAGCACCGCGGGCAGCACCAGGGCCGGCTCGAAGGAGACCTCGATGGCGGCCGCGAAGACCTCGTCCTTCGTGCCGAAGTAGTGGTGCACGAGCGCGGCGTCCACGCCCGCCGCCTTGGCGATGCCGCGGACGGTGGTCTTGTCGTAGCCGCGCTCGGCGAACTCCGTGCGGGCCGCCTCCAGAATCCGGTCCCGGGCGCCGGGGCCGGTCTCGGAGTCGGTACGGGCGGGGCGGCCGCGCCGCCTCGGGCTCGGGCTTGCGGTCGGGTTCGGGCTTTTGCTCGGGCTCGGGCTTGCCTTCGGGCTCGGGCTCGGGCTCGCGGTCGGGCTTTTACCCGGGCTCGGGCTCGTACTGCTGGTACG
This sequence comes from Streptomyces sp. NPDC051907, assembly GCF_040681075.1. Lineage (NCBI taxonomy): Bacteria > Bacillati > Actinomycetota > Actinomycetes > Kitasatosporales > Streptomycetaceae > Streptomyces > Streptomyces sp. NPDC051907. Next base: position 15,301 of record NZ_JBFAYB010000040.1, read on the forward strand.
GCTGGGCTTGGCGGTGCTGCCCTTGCCGTCGCCGTTCCCGCCGCTCTCGCCGTTCTCGCCGCCGTCGGCCGCGCCGCCCTTCATGACCGGCTGATCCCGGACGCGGCGGAGGCCAGGTGCAGCCGAGTGAACGCGAGAGCCTCGGCGAGGTCCGCCTCCCGCTCGGCCGCGGACATCGCCCGGCGGGTGTTGACCTCGATGACGACATGCCCGTCGAAGCCGCTTCGGGCCAGTCGCTCCAGGAGCTCCGCGCACGGCTGGTCGCCGCGGCCCGGGACCAGGTGCTCGTCCTTCGCCGAGCCCTTGCCGTCGGCGAGGTGGACGTGCGCCAGGCGGCCGCCCATCCGGTCGACCATGGCCAGCGTGTCCGTACGGGACGTGGCCGTGTGCGAGAGGTCGATCGTGAAGTGGCGGTAGTCCTCTTTGGTGACGTCCCAGTCAGGGGCGTACGCGAGCATCTCGCGGTCTCTATAGCGCCACGGATACATGTTCTCGACAGCGAACCGCACGTCCGTCTCGTCCGCCATCCGCCAGATGCCCGCCACGAAGTCGCGGGCGTACTGCCGCTGCCAGCGGAACGGCGGATGCACGACGACCGTCGACGCGCCGAGCTTCTCCGCGGCCGCCTGGGCGCGCTGGAGCTTGACCCACGGATCGGTGGACCAGACGCGCTGGGTGATCAGCAGACACGGCGCGTGGACGGCGTGGATGGGGACCTGGTGGTAGTCGGAGAGCCGGCGCAGGGCCTCGATGTCCTGGCTGACGGGGTCGGTCCAGACCATGACCTCGACGCCGTCGTAGCCCAGGCGCGCGGCGATCTCGAAGGCCGTCGCCGTGGACTCCGGGTAGACGGAAGCCGTCGACAGGACAACCTTCGCATCCGGGATGCGCACCACTGGTTCTGCCACGAGGGACAGCGTACGGGCCCTCGCTAGGACGTCGGGAGGTGGTCCAGGCGACGCAGAATGACGCCCTCCCGCAGCGCCCAGGGACAGATCTCGAGCTCCTCGGCCCCGAACAGGTCCATCGCGCCCTCCGCGACCAGCGCCCCGGCCAGCAGCTGGCGGGCGCGGCCCTCGGAGACGCCGGGCAGGTCGGCGCGCTGTTCGACCGTCATGGCGGAGAGCTTGGGCACCCACTCCTCGAGTGATCTACGGCTCAGTTCCCGCTGGACGTAGAGCCCGTCGGTGGAACGCGCTGCGCCGGCGATCCGCGCCAGCTGCTTGAACGTCTTGGACGTGGCGACGATGTGGTCCGGCCGTCCGAAGCGGCTGAACTCGCCGACCGTACGAGCGATCTGCGCCCGCACATGGCGGCGCAGCGCCTTCACGTCCTGCGGGTCGGGCGGGTCGCCGGGCAGCATGCCGGCGGTCAGCCGGCCGGCGCCGAGGGGGAGGGAGACGGCGGCGTCCGGCTCCTCGTCGATTCCGTACGCGATCTCCAGGGAGCCGCCGCCGATGTCCAGGACCAGCAGCTTCCCCGCGGACCAGCCGAACCAGCGGCGGGCGGCCAGAAAGGTGAGCCTCGCCTCCTCCTCGCCGGTGAGCACGTCGAGGTCCACGCCGGTCTCGCTCTTGACCCGGGACAGGACCCCGTCGGCGTTGCGCGCCTCGCGCACGGCGGAGGTCGCGAAGGCCAGGACCTCCTCGCAGCCCTTGTCCTCCGCTGCCTGAACGGCCCCCTGGACGACCTCGATCAGGCGGTCCACGCCGTGCGGGCCGATGGCGCCGTCGCCGTCGAGCAGTTCGGCGAGGCGCAGCTCGGCCTTGTGGGAATGGGCGGGCTGCGGGCGCGCGCCGGGGTGGGCGTCCACCACCAGCAGATGAACCGTGTTCGAACCGACGTCGAGGACTCCGAGTCTCATGGGAGGAACGCTACTGCGGCTGCGGACATACGCTGGTCTCGTGCCAAAGACGAAAAAGGCGAAGCAGGGCAAAGCCAAGCCCCCGAAGCAGATCAAGCCCGACCAGCACGACGAGAAGGGTCTGGACTTCGCGCGAGCGTGGGTGGAGTTCCCCGATCCCGCCGACGACGAACAGGTCTTCCGCTGCGATCTGACCTGGCTCACCTCGCGGTGGAGCTGCATCTTCGGCAGCGGCTGCCAGGGCATCCAGGCGGGCCGCGCGGACGACGGCTGCTGCACGCTGGGCGCGCACTTCTCGGACGAGGACGACGAGAAGCGGGTGGCCGGGTTCGTGGACAAGCTGACGCCCGACCTGTGGCAGTTCCACGACGTGGGCACGGACACGGGCTGGGTCGGCGTCGACGAGGACGGCGAACGCCAGACGCGCCGCTGGGAGGGCTCCTGCATCTTCCAGAACCGCCCGGGCTTCAAGGGCGGGGCGGGCTGCTCGCTGCACATCCTCGCCCTGAAGGAGGGGCGCGAGCCGCTGGAGACGAAGCCGGACGTGTGCTGGCAGCTGCCGGTGAGACGTACGTACGACTGGATCGACCGGCCGGACGACACGCGGGTGCTCCAGGTCTCGATCGGCGAGTACGACAGGCGGGGCTGGGGCCCGGGCGGCCACGACCTCCACTGGTGGTGCACATCGGCGACGTCGGCGCACGGGGCGGGGGAGCCGGTGTACGTGACGTACCGCCCGGAGCTGACGGAGCTGATGGGCAAGGCGGCGTACGACGTGCTGGCGGGCTTGTGCGAGGCGAGGCTCGCGTCCCAGCTCCCCCTCTTGGCACCACACCCGGCGGACCCGACGGGAGGGTGAGGCGGGGGTTGCGGGGGGGGCTCGGGGCGGCGGGTCCTGATTCGTACGGGCACGCGGGCCTCTGGGGTCGCCCGGGGGCGGCCGGTCTTGTTTCGTGCGGGCACACGGGCCTCCGGGGTCGCCCGATGCGGCGGGTCTTGTTTCGTGCGGGCGCCCGGGCACGGTCCCCAGGCCGACCGGCCCTGTTTGGTGCGGGCACACGGGCATGCGGGGTCGCCCGGGGCACGGGCACTCCGCAGGTGCGGGCACCTGGGCCTCTGGGGTCGCCCGAGTCGGCCGGTCTTGTTTCGTGCGGGCACACGGGGTCGCCTGGGGAGGCCGGTCCTGTTTGGTGCAGGCGCCTGGGCTCATGGGGTGTCCCAGGGCTCGGGCTCTCCGCAGGTGCGGGCACCTGGGCGTCCGGGGTCCCGCGTGGCAGCCGGTCTTGTTCGGTGCGGGTGGTGCGGTGCCCCTCCGGGCTCGACTCCTCGGGGTCGGCGGCGTACAGGCCCTTGTCCCGCGCACCCCGGTTCTGCCGCCGATCCCCTGCGGGGACGACCCTGCACGGCCCCACATCGAGCACCCCAGCGGACCAAGACCCCGCACCGCTCCAACTGCCGAAGGACACAGGGCCCATGGGCCCGAGGCACCTCGCGGTGTGAGCCGCCGCACCGGGGCGTGGCGCCTCAGGACCCCGCCTCCTCTGCCGAGCCCGGGGCACCCTCGAGCGCGCGAAGCCGCCGCAGCCGGGGATACAGGGGCCGCAGCCCCTCCATGAACCCCGCCGAGGGACTCGGCCGCCATCGCGCCAGCGGCGGGAACCGCCGCAGAGCCCCTACACCTCTCCCTCCGGGGGAAGGCCCCCGCGCCCGCGGCGCAGCGTAGAGGGCGCAGCCCCTCGCTCACCCAAATCCCCGGCCCCCCGGGCCACCCCACCCACCCCCGCGGCGCGAAGCCGCCGCGAATCGGGGTGTGGGGGCTCCGCCCCCACATCAACCTCCCCCCTTGGGGGGCTGGGGGCTCGCCCCCAGTTCAGGGAAGGGGCGGGGTGGGGGAGGAATCAGCCCGCCGCAGACATCGACCGCGGCTGCGACTCCGCCTCAGACGGTGACCCCTCCGACGACGGCTGGTCCGACGGCGACCCCTCCGACGGCGTCGGAGTCGGGCTCGGGTCGGACGGCGTGGGAGACGGCGGAGTCGGCGTAGGCGTTGGTGTCGGCGTAGGGGTCGACGAAGACGGCGGCGGCACAGACGGCCTCGCCCCATACCCGTCGATCTCCACCACCGCTCCCGAAGGATCCACCCCCACCCTCGCCGTCCAGGGCCCTTCCGGCTCCCTGTCGTGGTTCACCGTGATGTAGATCGTGATCGACTCGCCGGGGCGGAGCGTCCCCGAGGGCTGGCTCACGTACAGCCATGGCGCGTCCGTCCAGGTCGACCAGGTCACCGGGGCGCCGCCGGAGGCCGTCAGGGTCAGGCGGGTCGTGTCGCCCGAGGGCTCCGCGGCGACCGTGATGCGGCCCGGTCCGGGCGTGCCCGGGCGGGACGGCGGGGCCGGGGCGCCGGCGCTGATGACCTCGACCGAGACGTCCGGCGCGTGCGGGCCCGCCGTGAACCGGGGGTCCGGCTCCGACCGGGCGTTGCCCGCGTTCGCGTAGTGGTCGTACGGCTCCCCCGCCATCCCGTCGGGCGCGTCCGCCTCGCTCGCCGTGACCGACGCCCCGCCGTGGCCCTCGCCCGTCTGCGGCGCGCCCCGGTACGCCGCCCACAGCGCCAGCACCGGCGCCGCCACGACCGTGGCCACGACCGTCGTCGTCAGCGCGCGGGCCCGCAGCCGGTCCCGACGGGCCGCACGGTCCTTCGGGTCCAGCGGAAAGCCGCCGGGCCCGAACCTCGGCGCGCCCGCGCGGGCGCGGGGGACGTGCAGCATCGCCATGTACGCGGCCGCCCGCGGCGCCTCCACCAGCGGCAGCGCCGCCGGGGTGACCGACGACCCGGGCCAGGGGCCGCCCGCCCCGGCTCGCTCCGCCGCGCGGCGGCAGCGCGGGCAGTCGTCCACATGCCGCACCAGTTCGCGGCGGAGCGCCGCGGAGAGCAGCACCCGGCTGTCGCCGGCGAGCCGGGCGACGGCGGGGCAGTTGCCGGTCTCGACGACCGCGAGCGCCGCGCGCGTGCGCTCCACCTCGCAGGCGGCCGTGGCCAGCAGATCGCGCGCCGCCAGCCCGTCCATGCCGAGGACCGCGGCGACTTCGCGGGTGCCGAGCCCGTGTCGTACGGCCAGTTCGAGCGCCTCGCGCTGTTCGGGGGCCGTGCCGGCGGCCTCCGGCCAGGCCAGCAGGGCCAGTTCGGCGCGCCGCCGCTCGGCGGTCTCCTCGGAGACCCGGGGCCGTTCCTCGGAGACGACCGGACGCCCCGTGTGCGCCCCCTGGCGCGTGCGCCGCTGCGCGCTCAGCCGGCGCAGGCAGGCCCACCGCGCCAGCGCGTACAGCCACGCCTTCCGCTCGGCCTCGCCTGACGGGCAACGCCCGTACTGCCGCTCGGCGATGGCGAGCACGTCGCCGAGCAGCGCGGTCGCCGCGTCGTGGTCGCAGAGCACGGACAGGCAGTACGTGAACAGGCCGTCGAGGTACGGCTCATAGCGCGCGGGCGGCTGCTGCCCGAGCGTACGGGTCGCGCGCCGGTGCGCCCGGTGTGCGCCGGTGGTGTGCGTGGGTGGTTCCACCCTGCTGCTCGTCACGCGGCGACCGTAGGCGCAGGAGCACATCCTGTTCGTACCCCTTGAACACTTTTAATCCTTACGGGTGAACAGTTCGCTCGAAGGGGTACAGGAATGCCGAATTCAGACCGCCCGGGTTCGATGCGCTCCCTGCCCACCCGTGGTCAACAGGCCAGGAGGCGCGGCACGGGCACGCCGGCGACCGCGGTACAGCAGTGAACCACTGGTACGGCAGTACACAGCCGCACACCACTGGTACGGCAGTGCACAGCTACCGCACCTCTACCCGCACCGCCGTCGCACCGCACGACCGCCACCCCCTCGCCGAGTTCCCCGCCGGTACGCGGCCACCGCGTTGTCAGTGGTCGGCGCTACGGTTCTCCGCATGGCTGCCCGTACGAAATCCGCGAAGGACCGGCCGTCCTACCGTTGCACCGAATGCGGCTGGACGACCGCCAAGTGGCTCGGCCGCTGCCCCGAGTGCCAGGCCTGGGGGACGGTCGAGGAGTACGGCGCGCCCGCTGTGCGCACGACCGCCGCCGGCCGGGTCTCCACCGCCGCCCTGCCCATCGGACAGGTCGACGGGCGGCAGGCGACCGCCCGCTCCACCGGCGTGGACGAGCTCGACCGGGTCCTCGGCGGCGGGCTCGTGCCCGGCGCCGTGGTGCTGCTCGCGGGCGAGCCCGGCGTGGGCAAGTCAACCCTGCTGCTCGACGTCGCCGCGAAGGCCGCCAGCGACGAGCACCGCACGCTCTATGTGACGGGCGAGGAGTCCGCGAGCCAGGTCCGGCTCCGCGCGGACCGGATCAAAGCCCTGCACGACCATCTGTATCTCGCCGCCGAGACCGACCTCTCCGCCGTCCTCGGCCACCTGGACGCGGTCAAGCCGTCCCTGCTGATCCTCGACTCCGTGCAGACCGTCGCCTCCCCCGAGATCGACGGCGCGCCCGGCGGGATGGCCCAGGTCCGCGAGGTCGCGGGCGCGCTGATCCGCGCGTCCAAGGAGCGCGGCATGTCCACGCTGCTGGTGGGCCATGTCACCAAGGACGGCGCGATCGCCGGTCCTCGGCTGCTGGAGCACCTGGTGGACGTCGTACTGTCCTTCGAGGGCGACCGGCATGCCCGGCTCCGGCTCGTACGAGGCGTCAAGAACCGCTATGGCGCGACGGACGAGGTCGGCTGCTTCGAGCTGCACGACGAGGGGATCACCGGCCTCGCCGACCCCTCCGGCCTCTTCCTCACCCGGCGCGACGCCCCCGTGCCCGGGACCTGTCTGACGGTCACCCTCGAAGGCCGCCGCCCGCTCGTCGCCGAGGTGCAGGCGCTGACCGTCGACTCGCAGATCCCCTCGCCCCGGCGCACCACCTCCGGCCTGGAGACCTCCCGGGTCTCGATGATGCTGGCCGTGCTGGAGCAGCGCGGCCGGATCACCGCCCTGGGCAAACGGGACATCTATAGCGCGACGGTGGGCGGGGTGAAGCTCTCCGAGCCGGCCGCGGACCTGGCCATCGCGCTGGCGCTGGCCTCGGCGGCCAGCGACACCCCGCTGCCGAAGAACCTGGTCGCGATCGGCGAAGTGGGTCTCGCGGGCGAGGTGAGACGGGTCACAGGCGTCCAGCGCCGGCTGGCCGAGGCGCACCGGCTGGGCTTCACGCACGCCCTGGTGCCGTCCGATCCGGGCAAGGTCCCCGCCGGGATGACGGTCACGGAGGTGGCCGACATGGGGGATGCCCTGAGGGTGCTGCCGCGCGGCCGGCAGAGGGCCTCGGACAGGGGCTCGGAGGCCGCTCCGAGGAAAGAGCGGACGGACGCCCCACGGGACGCGGACACGCGCCGGTAGACTTTGCCCTGGTCTCGCCCATCCGTACGAGCCGGAGGAGTGCAGTGGCAGCCAACGACCGGGCAGCAGCACCCGGAAAGTCCGGCGGAGGCTCCGGCAACGAAGCACTGATCCGCGCCGCCCTGAGCGCGGTCGCGCCGGGCCAGGCCCTGCGCGACGGCCTGGAGCGGATCCTCCGTGGCAACACGGGCGGCCTCATCGTCCTCGGCATGGACAAAACGGTCGAATCGATGTGCACCGGCGGCTTCGTGCTGGACGTGGAGTTCACCGCGACGCGGCTGCGCGAGCTGTGCAAGCTCGACGGCGCGCTCATCCTCGACAAGGACATCACCAAGATCCACCGGGCCGGCGTGCAGCTGGTCCCGGACGCGTCCATCCCCACCGAGGAGACCGGCACCCGCCACCGCACCGCGGACCGGGTCTCCCGGCAGTGCGGCTTCCCGGTCGTCTCCGTCTCCCAGTCGATGCGGCTGATCGCGCTGTACGTGGACGGCGAGCGCCGCGTCCTGGAGGAGTCGGCCGCGATCCTGTCCCGCGCCAACCAGGCGCTGGCGACGCTGGAGCGGTACAAGCTCCGCCTCGACGAGGTCGCGGGCACCCTCTCCGCCCTGGAGATCGAGGACCTGGTGACCGTCCGGGACGTCACGGCCGTGGCGCAGCGCCTGGAGATGGTGCGGCGGATCGCGACCGAGATCGCCGAGTACGTGGTGGAGTTGGGCACCGACGGGCGTCTCCTCTCCCTCCAGCTCGACGAGTTGATCGCGGGCGTGGAGCCGGAGCGCGAGCTCGTCGTCCGCGACTATGTGCCGGAGCCGACCGCGAAGCGCTCCCGCACGGTCGACGAAGCGCTCACCGAGCTGAACGACCTCACCCACGCGGAGCTCCTGGAACTGCCCATAGTGGCAAGGGCGCTGGGCTACAGCGGCTCCCCGGAGACGCTCGACTCGGCGGTCTCGCCTCGCGGCTACCGGCTGCTGGCGAAGGTCCCGCGACTGCCCGGCGCGATCATCGAGCGGCTCGTCGAGCACTTCGGCGGACTGCAGAAGCTGCTCGCGGCGAGCGTCGACGACCTGCAGACGGTGGACGGCGTCGGCGAGGCGCGGGCCCGGAGCGTGCGCGAGGGGCTCTCCCGGCTGGCGGAGTCGTCGATCCTGGAGCGGTACGTCTAGCGGGGACGGGCAGTACGCCGGTACCGACCTGTACGTCCAGCGGCTACTGGCACACAGCCAGCGCCAGCGGTGCCGACCGTGTGTCCAGCGGCGGCCGGTATGACCCGTAGCAGGTGGTATGTCCAGCGACGGGCGGTGCCGTCAGCGCGAGGCCGAGGCGCGGGAGCGGGAACGTCTCCCACGAGGCCCCGAGCCGCCAGGGTCCCCTGGTCGAGGCCCCGAGCCGGCTGGGTTCCCTAGTCCTTCTCCAGGCGGAACGGCGCCGGCAGCACCTTGGCGCCCGGGAAGTCCGCCTCCACGAGGTAGCTGCCCGCCTGGACGGCCCCCGCGGGCGGCGTGGCGCACTGCGAGGCGCTCCGCTTGCGGTCCCACTCCACGGTGTGCGTGATGCTCGTGTTCGCCGGGACCTTCAGCAGCAGGCCGTCGGCCTCGCGCGGGCAGTCCTTGGAGGACCACACCGTCTCGTTCTCGTCGTCGACGACCTTCAGGACGGCCGCCTTGGGGCCGAAGTCCGCCTTGCACGCGGTCGCCGACGAGTTGGTCGCGACCAGCTGGAACGTGGGCTTCTCCCCCGGCCCGTACGAGACTTCGAGGCTGCGCAGCGTCAGCTTCAGCGCGCTCGGGGCGCAGTCGGGGAGGCTGGAGCCGGCCGGGACCTGCTCGCCGCCCGCGCCGCCGTTGGACGCGCCGCCCGCGCCGTTGTCGCCGTTCTTGCCCGAGTCTCCGCCGGAGCCGGCCGAACCGCCGTCTCCGCCGCCGGAGTCGCCGCCGTCCCCGCCGCCGGTCTCGTCCGACTCGTCGCGCCCGCCCGGCTGTTCGCTGATCGCGGGACCGGAGCCGGTGGGGCCGGGAGTGATGGAGGGCGCGGGCGTGGAGCCGTTGGCGCCGTCGTCGTTCTTGTCCCCGCCGCCGCCGTCTCCGCCGGAGCTGACGGCCCAGACGACCAGCAGCGCGAGAAGCGCGACCAACGACGCCGCGACTGCCCTCCGTCGCCAGTAGATGGAGGAGGGGAGCGGCCCGATCGGATTGCGCAGAGATCCCACGGCCCAAACTCTACGAGAGAACGAAGCCAACTCCCCTCCGGGGCGGTAGGAGAGGCGCCCTGACTTTCGTCGGGGGTGGGGGTGGACGATCGCTGCAGGTGACTGTGCCACTGTTACAGGTACCGTCCGTGACCATGGACAGCAGCATCACCCGCGGTCTCTACCGCGACATCCTCGACTTCGCCCACACCACGCCCTCTTGGGTGCAGCATCTCGCCGAGCTCTTCACGGAGGGAGGGCTGCTGGTCTTCGCCGCGCTCTTCGTCGTCGCGTGGTGGAAGGCCCGCGCGGCCGACGTACGAGCGATAGCCCTGGCCGTGCTCGCGCCGCTGGCGACGGCGATCGGGTACGTGGCCAGCGAGTCGTTCAAGTCCGTCGTGGACGAGGAGCGCCCCTGCCGCACGGTGACGGAGGCGGCGGCCTCGCTGGTGCAGTGCCCGCCGACCGGAGACTGGTCGTTCCCCAGCAACCACTCGGCGATCGCGGGCGCCGCGGCGATGGCCCTGGCGCTGGCCTGGCCCCGAATCGCCCTGCTGACCGTGCCGTTGGCGCTGCTGATGGCGTTCTCGCGGGTGTTCGTCGGCGTCCACTACCCGCACGACGTGGCCGCGGGCCTGCTCGTCGGGGCGGCGGTGGCGGCGGCCTCGGTGGCGCTGCTGCTCCGGCCGGTGCGAGCGCTGCTCACAACGATGCGGACGAGCCGTACCGGCGTGGTGCTCTGGTTCGCGGGCCCCGGCCGCGGCTGAGCCGCCGCCCTAGAACCCCCGCCGCGGCTGAGGTGCCCCGCGGCTGAGGCACCCCGGGCTGACCCGCCGCCCCAGCGCCGAGACGGCCGCCCCCGGCACCCCGGCGCCAGGCCTCCGGCCCCGACGCCGACCGCACCCCCGCGCCCCCACCCGACACCCACCCCCACCGAGATCGAGACCGGCGCGTCGGGCCCGCCCCGGCCGACGCGCCGGCGCCAGCCCAGCCCCGTCCCCCCTCCGGGCGCGCACCCCGGCCGACGACGCCGACGCCCACGCCCCACACCCACCCAGCCCACACCGACGCCCACACCGACGCCCGACGCCGTCCCCGGCCGACGCGGGATGCGACGTACTCCCCCTCTGGCATGCCAGGATCGGAGTGCCATGACTGACAACACCACTGAGATCACGACGCACGCCGGCCCCGCCGGCCACGCCGCCGACGTGGCCGTCGCAGAGTCCGCCTCCCTTCACACGCCCGTCATCGCATGGTTCGACCAGCACGCCCGCGATCTGCCCTGGCGGCGGCCTGAGGCCGGGGCCTGGGGCGTGATGGTCAGCGAGTTCATGCTGCAGCAGACGCCCGTCAGCCGGGTGCTCCCGGTCTACGAGCAGTGGATCGCCCGCTGGCCCCGGCCCGCCGACCTCGCCGCCGAGGCGCCCGGCGAGGCGGTGCGCGCCTGGGGCCGCCTCGGCTACCCGCGGCGAGCGCTGCGTCTGCACGGCGCCGCGAAGGCGATAACGGAGCGCCACGGCGGCGACGTGCCGAGCGACCACAGCCAGCTGCTCTCGCTGCCCGGCATCGGCGAGTACACGGCCGCGGCGGTCGCCTCGTTCGCGTACGGACAGCGGCACGCCGTCCTGGACACCAACGTCCGCCGCGTCTTCGCCCGCGCCGCCACCGGGATCCAGTACCCGCCCAACGCCACCACCGCGGCCGAGCGCAAGCTCGCCCGCGCCCTGCTCCCCGACGACGAGTCCACCGCGGCTCGCTGGGCCGCCGCCTCCATGGAGCTCGGCGCGCTCGTGTGCACCGCGAAGAACGAGGACTGCTCGCGCTGCCCGATCGCCTCCCAGTGCGCCTGGCGGCTGGCCGGGAAGCCCGCGCACGAAGGCCCCGTACGCCGTGGTCAGACGTACGCCGGGACGGACCGCCAGGTCCGCGGGAAGCTCCTGGCCGTGCTGCGCGAGGCGACGGCCCCGGTCCCCCAGTCCGCCCTCGACGCCGTCTGGCACGAGCCCGTCCAACGCGCCCGCGCACTGGACGGACTGGTCGCCGACGGACTCGTAGAACCCCTGGAAAACGGTGCGTTCCGGCTCCCTCTCACCTGAGTCGGCACTTTAAACATCCGCTGTTACACAACCGATGGACGGCCGTGCGCCCTCCGACGGCTGCTCCGCACAGTGCCGTGACAACACCTCCGTAACTTCTTGCTCCGACAGGGGAACGAAGGTGCTTTACACGGGGACGGAGGCGGTTGGAATGGCGCACGGCGAGGTGCTCGCATTCGAAGAGTACGTACGCACGCGGCAGGAGGCGCTGCTGCGCAGCGCACGACGTCTCGTCCCCGACCCGATCGACGCGCAGGACCTCCTGCAGACCGCTCTGGTCCGCACGTACGGCCGTTGGGACGGCATAGCCGACAAGTCCCTCGCCGACGCGTACCTCCGCCGCGTGATGATCAATACGCGGACGGAGTGGTGGCGGGCCCGCAAGCTCGAAGAGGTGCCCACCGAGCAGCTCCCCGACGCGAGCGTCGAGGACGGCAGCGAGCAGCGCGCGGACCGCGCCCTGCTGATGGACGTCCTGAAGGTGCTGGCGCCCAAGCAGCGCAGCGTCGTCGTGCTGCGACACTGGGAGCAGATGAGCACTGAGGAGACCGCTGCCGCGCTCGGCATGTCTGCCGGTACCGTGAAGAGCACACTGCACCGCGCGCTCGCCAGGCTCCGCCAGGAGCTGGAGAGCCGGGATCTGGACGCCCGTGCGCTGGAGCGTGCCGATTCCGGAACAGGACGTGATCGTGTGGGTGGGCGGGACGAACGGGGGCGGGAGCGGTGCGCGGCCTAGGAGCCTCATCCTCCGGCAAGAACAAGGGCAGGCTCAGAAAGCGAACCTTGGCGGCGAGCAGTGCGGCGATGGCCGGGCTCGCCGCCGTCGGTCTGTTCACCGTCTCCTGCTCCACCGGCGGCAACGGGGTCCAGGACGAGGGCGCGGCCCTCGCCGACTCCGTGGCCAAGGCCACTCCGTCGCCGGCGCCGTCGGCCGCCGACGAGGCCGCCCAGCCGTTCCAGCCGGTCGACGCCGTGCAGCTCCTCAAGGACGATCCGAAGGTCAGCGACCGGGTCAAGGCCGACCTCGAGCCGTGCACGCCGGACACGTACCCGGTGGACACGTCGTACGGGAACCTCACCGGCGGAGACTCGCCTGACGTCGTCGTCAATGTGCTGACCTGCGGCGACGCGGTCGGCATGGGGACGTACGTGTACCGCGACAGCGGCGGCAAGTTCGAGAACGTCTTCGCCGCCGAGCAGCCCGCGGTGTACTCCGCGATCGACCGGGGCGACCTCGTCGTGACGCGGCAGGTGTACGCGAAGGACGACCCGGTCAGCGAGCCCTCCGGCGAGGAAGTGACCACCTACCGCTGGACGGCCGCGGGGAAGTTCGTCCAGCAGTACTGGGTACGCAACGAATTCAGCACCGCGGTCGGACAGGGCGAGCCGATGCCCGAGGCGACCGCGCCGAACGAGAACTGAGAGAGCAAGCTGGATGGCTGAGACCCATGTCCTGTTCGTCGAGGACGACGACGTCATCCGTGAGGCCACCCAGCTCGCGCTGGAGCGGGACGGCTTCGTGGTCACGGCGATGCCCGACGGGCTGTCAGGTCTGGAGGCGTTCCGCGCCGACCGGCCCGACATCGCACTCCTCGACGTGATGGTGCCCGGACTGGACGGGGTGAGCCTGTGCCGTCGTATCCGGGACGAGTCGACCGTTCCGGTGATCATGCTCTCCGCGCGCGCCGACTCGATCGACGTGGTGCTGGGCCTGGAGGCCGGCGCCGACGACTACGTCACCAAGCCGTTCGACGGCGCGGTGCTCGTCGCGCGCATCCGCGCGGTGCTGCGCCGCTTCGGCCACGCGGGCGGACCGGCGGCCGGCGAGGCGGCCACGGCCGGGCAGCAGGAGCAGGGCGCGCTGTCCTTCGGCGACCTGGAGGTCGACACCGAGGGCATGGAGGTGCGCAAGGCCGGCATGCCGGTGTCGCTGACGCCGACCGAGATGCGGCTGCTGCTGGAGTTCTCGTCCGCGCCCGGCACGGTGCTCTCGCGCGACAAGCTGCTGGAGCGGGTCTGGGACTACGGCTGGGGCGGGGACACCCGCGTCGTGGACGTCCATGTGCAGCGGCTGCGCACCAAGATCGGGCAGGACCGGATCGAGACCGTGCGCGGCTTCGGCTACAAGCTCAAGGCCTGAGCACGGCATGGGTCATGAGGCAGGACATGGTCATGAGGCAGGCAGGGGACGTGAGCCGGGCGGCGGTCGTCAGCCCGACAGGGGACGTGAGCCGGGCAGGGGTCTTGGGGCGGGCGGCGGTCGTCAGCCCGGCAGGGGACGTGAGTCGGGCGGCGGGTCGGGGCGTATCTCAGGGCATGGCATGCGTCACCGACATGGCTGAGGGCACGGCTCAGAACACGACTGAGGGCACGGCCCGGAGCAGGGCCGAGGACACGGCTGCGAGCATGGGCGTCCGCAGACCCCGCACGGAACAGGATCCCGACGCATGAAGCGGCCCGTACTGCGCACCGGTGTCCGCTGGAAGATCAGCATCGCCATCGCGGCCGTCGGCGCGCTCATCGCCATGGCGCTGAGCCTGGTCGTCCACAACGCCGCACGCGTCTCGATGCTCGACAACGCCCGTGACGTGCAGCTGACTCGGGTGAACCTCGCCCAGCGCGTGTACGAGATGTCGAAGAAGGACCCCCGCTTCAACACCAAGGTCAACGACCCCGCCCTGCCCAAGGACCTCCAGAAGCTGATGCGGGAGAAGCGGCGCGGCACGTACGTCGACGAGTCCCACAGCGGACCTCCGATCATCTGGGCCGCCGTGCCGCTGGCCAACGGCGACGTGCTCTCCGCGCGCACCGAGTTCGCCGGCCGCAGCGCGGGCGTGATGAAGGACCTCGACCGGGCGCTGATCATCGGCTCGGTCTCCGTCGTGTTCGGCGGCTGCGCGCTGGGCGTGCTCATCGGCGGCCAGCTCTCGCGCCGGCTGCGCAAGGCCGCCGCCGCGGCCGCCACCGTCGCGGAGGGCAACACGGACGTACGCGTACGGGACGCCATCGGCGGTGTCGTACGCGACGAGACCGACGATCTGGCCCGCGCGGTCGACGCGCTGACCGACGCGCTGAACGAGCGCATCGAGGCGGAGCGGCGCGTCACCGCCGACATCGCGCACGAGCTGCGCACCCCGGTGACCGGGCTGCTCACCGCCGCCGAGCTGCTGCCGCCCGGCCGCCCCACCGAGCTGGTACGGGACCGGGCGCAGGCGATGCGGACCCTGGTCGAGGACGTGCTGGAGGTGGCCAGGCTGGACAGCGCGTCCGAGCGGGCCGAGCTCCAGGAGATCGCGCTCGGCGAGTTCGTCAGCCGCCGGATCGGCGCGCTGAAGTCCGGCGTCGAGGTCCGGGTGGTGCACGAGTCCTGGGTCAGCACCGACCCCCGGCGGCTCGAGCGCATTCTGTTCAACTTGCTGGCCAACGCCGCCAAGTACGGCAAGCCGCCCGTCGAGGTCACGGTCGAGGGCCGGGTGGTGCGGGTGCGCGACCACGGGCCCGGGTTCCCCGAGGAGCTGCTGCGCGAGGGGCCGAGCCGCTTCCGGACCGGGGCCAGCGACCGTGCGGGGACGGGCCACGGCCTGGGTCTGACGATCGCGGCGGGGCAGGCGCGCGTCCTGGGCGCACGGCTGACCTTCCGCAACGCCGCACCGGAGGGCATGTCCGTCCCGCTGGGGATGTCGGGCGGCGCGGTCGCGGTGCTCTGGCTCCCCGAGCACGCGCCGACCAACACCGGCAGCTTCCCGATGATGCCGGTGTCCGACTAGGACGTCTCCACCCCCGTACGACCCCCGAACGCGCCCCGTCCATGCCCCGTACGGCGGGCGGCGCAGAGTGCGGGACGCGGACGCGGTCCGTGCCGGCGGGCCGCGCGGAGGCGGTGCGGTCCACGCTCCGATGCCGGCACGCGGAACTGCCGACGGCCCCCGGTGTGTGTGCACACCGGGGGCCGTCGGCCAGACGAGAGGGGGCCGTGCTCGGGCGGGTCAGACCTTCTCGGCCACCTTGCCGCCGACCTCCCCGACGCCCCCGGCGGGACCGGCGGCGCCGGAGTCTTCGACGTCCCCTGCGGCATCAACGGTGCCGGCGGCATCAACGGCGCCCGACCCCTGCGGTCCGCTCTCCGCGGCAGGCGCGGGGCCCGCCCCCCGCAGCGGCACCTCCTTGACGAAGAACGCCGCGACGAACCCGACCACCGCGACCGCCGCCCCCAGCAGGAAGGCCGCGTGTGTCCCGGACGCCACCGCGAACTCGTACGCCTCCCGGACCGGGTCCGGCAGCTTGGCCAGGCTCGCGGCGTCCAGCTGCGCCGACCCCTCGGTGATCTGGCCGCCGCCGCGCGCCGCCATCTCGTCCTGGACCCGCCCGGTGAAGAGCGCGCCCATGATCGCGACGCCGAAGGAGCTGCCGAGCGTACGGAAGAGGGTGGACGTGGACGACGCGACGCCCATGTCCTTCTGCTCGACGCTGTTCTGCGCGACCAGCATGGTGACCTGCATCAGGGATCCGATGCCCGCGCCCAGCGCCGCCATGTAGAGGCCGGAGGTCAGCCGCGAGGTCTCGGTGTCCATCTGCGCGAGCAGGAACAGGCCCACCGTCATCAGCGCGCCGCCGACGATCGGGAAGATCCGGTACTTGCCGCTGCTGGTGGTGACCCGGCCCGCGACCATCGAGACGACGAGCATCGCGAGCAGCATCGGCAGCAGGAGCAGCCCGGAGTTGGTCGCCGAGGCGCCCTGCACCGACTGCTGGAACAGCGGCAGGAAGAGGACCGCGCCGAACATCACGAACCCGGCCAGGAAGCCGATCACCGACATCAGCGTGAAGTTGCGGCTGCGGAAGATGTGCAGCGGCACCAGCGGCTCGGCCGCCTTGGTCTCGGCGAAGACGAACCCGATGAGGGAGGCGAGACCGATCGCGGTCAGCTCCATGATCACGGCCGAGTCCCAGGCGTACTCGGTGCCGCCCCAGGTGGTGACCAGCACGATCGCGGTGATGCCGACGGTCAGCAGCGCGGCGCCGAGGTAGTCGACGCGTGCCCGCGTCCGCTCCTTCTTCGGCAGGTGGAGCACCGCGGTGACCATGGCGAGCGCGACGGCGCCCAGCGGCAGGTTGATGTAGAAGCTCCAGCGCCAGCCGAGGTGGTCGGTGATGGTTCCGCCGACCAGCGGTCCGCCGATCATGGCGATGGCCATGACGCCGGCCATCATCCCCTGGTACCTGCCGCGCTCCCGCGGCGGCACGAGGTCGCCGATGATCGCCATCACGCCGACCATGAGTCCGCCCGCGCCGAGCCCCTGTACGGCGCGGAAGGCGATCAGCTGTCCCATGTCCTGGGCCATGCCGCTGAGGGCGGAGCCGATCAGGAAGATGACTATGGACGTCAGGAAGATGCCCTTGCGCCCGTACATGTCGCCGAGCTTGCCCCAGATCGGGGTGGAGGCGGCGGTGGCCAGGGTGTACGCGGTGACGACCCAGGACAGGTGCTCGAGGCCGCCCAGCTCGCCGACGATGGTCGGCATCGCGGTGCCGACGATCATGTTGTCGAGCATCGCCAGCAGCATCGCGATCATCAGCGCGAGGACGACGACGCGGACACTGCGGCCCTCGCCCTCCGCGCCCGCGGTCTTGGTCTCCCCCGTGCCGCCCGCTGCCGCCGCGCCGCTCGCGGCGTCCCCTGCGGTCTCGGTCTTCCTCGGCTGTTTCTCGAGCTTCGCCATATCGGCCACCGTCCCCACTCCCCGACACTTACTTGCCGCCCGGCAAGTTGACTACACTGGGGGACGGTAGACCCGTAACTAGCCGGGCGTCAAGTAAGTTTTCCAGGAGAGCCCTATGGCCAGAGGCAACACCCGTCAGCGCATTCAGGACGTCGCCCTGGAACTCTTCGCCGAGCAGGGCTACGAGAAGACCTCGCTGCGCGAGATCGCCGAGCGGCTCGACGTCACCAAGGCCGCGCTGTACTACCACTTCAAGACCAAGGAAGACATCCTGGTCAGCATCTTCGAGGATCTGACCAGGCCGATCGACGAGCTGATCGAGTGGGGGAAGCTCCAGCCGCGCACGCTGGAGACGAAGAGGGAGATTCTGGACCGCTACAGCCAGGCGCTCACCGCCGGCGCCCCGCTCTTCCGCTTCATGCAGGAGAACCAGGCCGCCATGCGCGATCTGAGCGTCGGCTCGACGTTCAAGGACCGGATGCTGGTCATGCTCGACCTGCTCAAGGCGCCCGAGGCCGCCCTGCCCGACCAGGTCCGCTGCGTCAGCGCGCTCTTCACGATGCACGCCGGGATGTACGCGCTCAACGACGTCGAAGGCGACCCGGAGGAGAAGCGCAAGGCCATTCTCGAGGTCGCCGTCGATCTGGTGAATCAGGCCCATCACGGGCCGCGCTGACCGGCCGCTCGGACCGGTCGGCGGGGCTGCCCGGCCGATCGGGCCGGGTCAGCTCTGTCCCTCAGGGGGGCAGTGCGTCAGAGGGTGACGCCGACCGTGCGCAGGAAGGCCGACGGGTTGAGGGCCGAGCCGTAGTTCGGGGTCGTACGGATCTCGAAGTGCAGGTGGGGGCCGGACGAGTTGCCGGTGTTGCCGGACTTGGCGATCAGCTGGCCGGCCTTCACGTTCGAGCCGATGCCGACGTTGATCTTCGACAGGTGCGCGTACTGCGAGAACTTGCCGTTGGCGTGCTTGATCACGACGGCGTTGCCGTACGCGGGACCGTCGCCGCCGCCGTTCGGGCCGGCCTTCACGACGGTGCCGGCGCCGGCGGCCTTGACCGGGGTGCCGACCGGGACGGCGAAGTCCTGGCCGGAGTGCTTGCTGGCCCACATCGCGCCGCCCTGGTTGAAGCTCGCGCTCAGCGTGTACTTGCCGACGGGCTTGACCCAGGACACGGCCTTCTTCGCCTTCTTCGCCTTCTTGGCGGGCGCGGCCTTGGCGGCGGGGGCGGAAACGGCGGCCTCGCCCGCATTGGCGGAGGCGACGCCCGCACCGGCTCCGACGACCATCACGGCGCCGAGGCCGGCGGCGACGACGGCGCCACGGGTACGGAGCGCGGACGGACGGAGTCGGTTGATCAGGACGTGCTTCGACATACGGGAGAACCTCCGGTCATGAACTGACCCGGCACGTTCGCACCGGGCTGACGACACATTGGTAACCCGCGCCCCCAACCCGACTCAAACCCCCCATCTACGACATCACGTCGTAGAAGGGACGGGTGTGACCAGACCTCTTGACGCCCTCCGGCCCCACGGCGGAGGGGCCCCGAAATCGCCTTCGTTTACCCGTTCAGACCGGTTTAACCCCATGTCCTGGACCGGTCGACCCGGAGAACGCCTCACATCGGACGCCTCAAGGGGTCGAGGGGCCGGAAGTCCCGGGCGCCCCCACGCCAGGGGTGTCGGATTTGTACTGATAAGGTCCACTATTGGGGCTAGTAGGCCGAGATACGCCTGTGCGCCTTGTCACCTGGAGGCCCCAGAGCCGTGTGCCGGGGGTCACTCCCCGAGGGCCCGAAAGGGGTCTGAAAGGGGTCCGGAAGAGGCGCCGGCGGGGTCCTCGGCGGAGGTCTGAGAGACGGTTCGCGACACACTCCGCGACCGCAGCGCAACACCCTGTCGACGTCGCAGGCGTTCTTCCCGCGCGCAGGTCCGTCCGGGATCCTCCTGTGCCATGAGCAGACCCGTGATTCGCGTGAACCGCCGGGGCCCCTCTCGTACGCACCACCGCCCCCGCCTCTGGACCTGGCCCGTGATCGTCGGGCTCGTCTGCACGCTCGTCTGGACCGCCTGGAGCCCGCCCGCCGGGGCCGGCCCCTCCGACACCGGGCTGAAAGGAGCGATCGACGAGATCCTCGCCGACCCCCGCCTGAGCGGCGGGTCCGCGAGCGTGGTCGTCGCCGACGCCGCCACCGGCCGGCGGCTCTACCAGCGCGACGGCGCAGACCGCCAGATGCCCGCCTCCAACGCCAAGCTCGCCACCTCCGCCGCCGCCATGGCGCTGCTCGGCCCCGACTACCGCTTCCGCACCGACGTCCTGTCCCCCGGCCGCCGCCACGGCTCGACCCTCCACGGCGACCTCTATCTGCGGGGCGGCGGCGACCCCACCGCCCTCGCCGAGGACTACGACCGGCTCGCCGCCGACCTCGCCGCGACCGGCGTCCGCCGGGTCACCGGCCGCCTGATCGCCGACGACACCCGCTTCGACGCGCAGCGCCTGGGCCGCTCCTGGGCCGCCGACGACGAGTCCGCGTACTACTCGGCGCAGATCTCGCCCCTCACCCTCGCGCCGGACAGGGACTACGACTCCGGCACGGTGATCGTCGAGGCGCTGCCCGGCGACGCGCCCGGCGACAAGCCGCGTGTGAAGATCACCCCGACGACCGACTACGTACGCCTGGACATCCGCGGCAGAACCGTTCCCGCAGGCCAGAGCGACACCCTCGGCATCGAGAGGCAGCACGGCTCCCACACGATCGCCGTCAGCGGGGACATCCCGGTCGGGGCCGGCGCGACCAAGGAGTGGATCGCCCTCTGGGAGCCGACCGGCTACGCCGCCGCGGTCTTCGCCGACGCCCTCGCCGCCCACGGCGTGCGCATCGCGGGCAGCCCCCGCCTGGGCCGCCCCACACCGCCCGGCGCCGCGGTCCTCGCCTCGCACAGCTCCATGCCGCTCAAGGAGCTGATGCACCCCTTCATGAAGCTGTCCAACAACATGCACGCGGAGACGCTCGTCAAGACGATCGGCTACGAGACCTCAGGCCGCGGCGACTGGCGCACCGGGCTGGCCGCCATAGAGGGCTATCTGAAGCAGGAGGGCGTCTCGACGTCCGTCCTGCGCCAGGTGGACGGCTCGGGACTGTCCCGGATGAACCTCTTCCCGGCCGAGCAGCTCGCCGCGCTGCTGCTGGCGGTGCGGGACGCCCCCTGGTACGACGCGTGGCACGCGTCCCTGCCCGTGGCCTGCCACCCCGACCGCGCCGTCGGCGGCACCCTCCGCAGCCGGATGTGCTCCACTCCCGCGGCCCTCAACGCCCGCGCCAAGACGGGCTCCCTGACCGGGGCTTCGGCCCTGAGCGGGTACGTCACCGACGCGGGCGGGCGCGAACTCGTCTACAGCGTCGTCCTGAACGATTACCTCGCGTCCTCGGTGAAGAGCATCGAGGACGCGATCGTGATCACGCTCGCCTCCTCCAGGACGGGCGAGGGCGAGATCACCGCCGTACCGCCGCCCGGCAAGGCGACCGGCGCCCTGACCGGCGACCTCGAGTGCTCCTGGCAGAAGCCGAAGCTCTGCTGACCGCCCGCTCGCCCGCCGCTCGGCGCCTCGACTGCCCCGGATCGATGGAAAGTCACGGTCCGGGGCAGTGCCGTGACTCTAAGCTCGGAGCTTGTGGGCTTTCTGAACCGGGTCGCGCCCGGGAACATCGTGGCCGTACTCGCCAAGCAGCAGGGCAGCGGCGTCCTCATCGGGCCCAACGTGGTGCTGACCTGCGCGCACATCCTCGGCGCCCCCGGCATGGTGCGCATCGCGATACCGCGGTCCAAGGCGCAGACGTTCCTCCAGGTGGCCTGGTCGGACCCGGAGCTCGACGTGGCGTTCCTCTACACCCCGGGCGGACCGAAGTCGTCCATACTCGCCTCCTATCCGCAGCTGAGCATCGCCGACCCGGCGTCCTCGATCAACGGCTGCTCGATCATCGGCTACCCCACGAGCAGACTCGAGGCCCAGCAGTACGCCGGAGCCGTACGCCCCGGAGGCGGACTCCTGCGGCACAGCCTGCTGTTCGAGTTCGACGAGCCGCCCACCGGCGAGCTGTCCGGTCTGGCCGGTGCCCCGGTCGTCAAGGGCAAGGAGGTGCTGGGCATCGTCCGCACGATCCGCCAGTCCTGGGGCCGGCTGCGGGTGGAGTGCATACCCCTGAAGTCGATCGTCACCCAGGAGGGCTTCCTGGACTGGTACAACCAGATGGCCGCGGCCGCGCAGCGCCCGCAGATGCCGACGCTGGACTACCCCCAGGACCCGAAGTTCGAGGACGAGTACGCGAAGGCCCTCGGCGCCGCCTACCGCAAGACCAAGATCTTCGGGCTCGACGAGCTGGACCGGCTCGAGTCCGAATGGGACCTGGAGACGGCCTACTTGAGCCTGGAGGCGCAGCCGAAGGAGACGGCGCCCGCCGAGGAGTCCGCGCCGGACTCGCGCCCCCTGCACGACAACGCGCCCGCGCGCGTCGAGGCTCTGCTGCGCTCGCGTCCGCGCGTCCTGCTGCGGGGCGACGCCGGCGCCGGGAAGACCACCCTGGTGTGGCGCCTCGCCGCCCAGGCCGCGGCGGGCACGCTCAGCCCGCAGCTCACCGAGCTCAACGGCATGGTGCCGTTCGTCGTCCCGCTGCGCACCCTGCGCTCCCGGGGTCTGGCCTTCCCAGCCCCCGCCCAGCTCCCCACCGTCGCCCGGCTCGTGGTCGACGAGGCGCCGCTGGGCTGGGCCGAGCGGGTGCTGGAGGCCGGGCGGGCGCTGCTGCTCGTCGACGGTCTGGACGAGGTGCCGCAGGACGACCGCGACGAGGCCCACCGCTGGCTCTCCGAGCTGCTGGAGCGCTACCCGGAGACCCGGTGCCTGGCGACCGTGCGCCCTCTCGCGGTGGCCCCGGACTGGCTGAAGTCCGCCGGCTTCGAGGAGCTGCGGCTGCTGCCGATGCGGGACGAGGACATCCAGGAGTTCACGGCCGCCTGGCACCGGGCGGCCCAGCTGAGCGACGACGACCAGGAGGGCCTGCCCGACCTGGAGCGGGACCTGGCCCAGCAGTTCGGCCAGAACGGCGCGCTGCGCGACCTCGCCCGCACCCCGCTGCTGTGCGCCGTGATCTGCGCCCTGCACCGCCAGCGCCAGGGCTTTCTGCCCGAGACCCGCTGGATGCTCTACCAGTCGGCGCTGGCGATGCTCCTCGGCAACCGCGACAAGCAGCGTCGGATCGCCATGCCCGAGGGCATCGACATGAGCGTCGAGGAGCACCAGCAGCTGCTCCAGCGGATCGCGGTGTGGCTGGTGCGGGGCGGCCAGTCGGAGTTCTCGCGCGAGCAGGCCGGACGCCAACTGGCGGCGGCGCTGGCGGGGATGGAGCGGGTACGGCTCCAGGGCTCCGCGGACGCCATCTTGACCCATCTGCTCAACCGCAGCGGCCTCCTCCAGGAACGCGCCGACGACGTCTACCAGTTCATCCACCGCACCTTCCAGGACTTCCTGGCGGCGAAGGAGTTCGTGGAGGACGACCATGTCAGCGAGCTGGTGCTGCACGCCGACGAGGAGACCTGGCAGGACGTGGTCCTGCTGGCGGCGGGCCACTGCAGCCGCCGCGAGGTGGCGCACCTGGTCAACGGCCTGCTGGACGCGGAGGATCCCGATCTGTCGGTGCTGGCGGCCCTGTGCGCGCAGCACGCGGCCTGGCTCGACGGGAAGACGGCCGAGCGGATCAGAGAGCGCGTCACCGCCACGATCCCGCCGAAGAACTACGCGTGGGCGATCCAGCTGTCCCGGCTCGGCGCCTGGGTCCTGCCCCTTCTCCCCGAGCCGGAGGGGCTCAGCTCGGCGGAGCTCTTCAACTCGGCCGCCTTGATCGGCATGATCGGCGGCTCGGCCGCGATCCCCCACGCCCACGCCGTCGCCCTCCACGCAGGGAGCGCCGCGACGAACTGCCTCGCCTCCGACTGGCCCCAGTACGACGCCGAGCAGTACGCCGTGGAGGTCCTCGCCCACCTCGATTTCAGGGACGGGATCCTCCATGTGAACACGCGCGAGCAACTGGCCCAGGTGCACCGGCTGTCGCCGATCGGATGTCTGATCGTCGACGGCGACTTCGCCTCCGCCGAGCTCTCCGAGCGGCTCCGGGCCGTATCGGTCGGGGCGCTGCGGATCCGCAACAACACCGCGCTGACCGACCTCGACTTCCTGACCGCGCACGCCGAGAGCCTCAACGACCTGACCGTCGACCGCTACCCCCGGCTCGATGAGCTGCTGACACATGTCCGACGCATGCCGATGCTCACAAGCCTGCACCTGAGCGTGCGGTCCTGCGGCGAGCTGGCGGAACAGGCGCAGGCGCCCGGCCTCGTCGAGCTCACTCTCGCCGTGGACGACTGGAGCGGCGCCCTCGACGCCGTTCCGCACGTCTTCCCCCACCTGGCCGACCTCGCCCTGTCCCTGGCGCCCGGCTGCCCGCCAGACGTCCTGGATCTGACCCCGCTCCGGCGGCTGCCGGGCCTGACGATCGACGTGCGGGGCCTGGACAGGGACATCACCATGGTCGTCGGGCACGAGCTCTTCGGCGACCGGCTCAGCTACAGCGTGTACGTCTGACGGGCAAGGCCTGCGAGGGGCCGCGAACAGCGGAGAAGGGGCTGCCCCGGATCCGTACGACGCGTACGGACCGGGGCAGCCCCTTCTACCGGCTCTTCAGCCCTCCGGACGCTCAGGCGTCCTTCGACAGGTTCGGACCGGCGCCGCCGGCCGCCTGCTCGATCGGCGGGACGTCGGGCAGAGCCGACTTCTCCTCGCCGCGGAAGGTGAACTTCTTCTCTTCGCCCTCGCCCTCGGTGTCCACGACCACGATGTGACCGGGGCGCAGCTCGCCGAAGAGGATCTTCTCCGACAGGATGTCCTCGATCTCGCGCTGGATGGTCCGGCGCAGCGGCCGGGCGCCCAGCACGGGGTCGTAGCCCTTCTTGGCGAGGAGCGACTTGGCCGTGGGGCTGAGCTCGATGCCCATGTCACGGTCCTTGAGGCGCTCGTCCACCTTGGCGATCATGAGGTCGACGATCTGGATGATGTCTTCCTCGGTGAGCTGGTGGAAGACCACCGTGTCGTCGACACGGTTGAGGAACTCAGGCCGGAAGTGCTGCTTCAGCTCTTCGTTGACCTTGATCTTCATCCGCTCGTAGTTCGTCTTGACGTCGCCCTGGGCGGCGAAGCCCAGGTTGAAGCCCTTGGAGATGTCCCGGGTCCCGAGGTTGGTCGTCATGATGATGACCGTGTTCTTGAAGTCGACGACGCGGCCCTGGGAGTCGGTCAGCCGACCGTCCTCAAGGATCTGCAGAAGCGAATTGAAGATATCGGGGTGGGCCTTCTCGACCTCGTCGAACAGGACGACGGAGAACGGCTTCCGGCGCACCTTCTCGGTGAGCTGGCCGCCCTCTTCGTAACCCACGTATCCGGGCGGGGAGCCGAAGAGACGGGAAACCGTGTGCTTCTCGCTGAACTCCGACATGTCGAGGGAGATCAGCGCGTCCTCGTCGCCGAAGAGGAATTCGGCGAGCGTCTTGGAGAGCTCGGTCTTACCGACGCCGGACGGGCCGGCGAAGATGAACGAGCCGCCGGGGCGCTTCGGGTCCTTCAGACCGGCTCGCGTACGGCGGATCGCCTGCGAGAGGGCCTTGATGGCGTCCTTCTGCCCGATGACGCGCTTGTGGAGCTCGTCCTCCATGCGCAGCAGCCGGGAGGACTCCTCCTCGGTCAGCTTGAAGACCGGAATTCCGGTGGCCGTGGCGAGGACCTCGGCGATCAGCTCGCCGTCGACCTCGGCGACGACGTCCATGTCGCCGGCCTTCCACTCCTTCTCCCGCTTGGTCTTCGCCGCCAGCAGCTGCTTCTCCTTGTCGCGGAGAGACGCCGCCTTCTCGAAGTCCTGGGAGTCGATCGCGGACTCCTTGTCCCGGCGCACGCCGGCGATCTTCTCGTCGAACTCGCGGAGGTCCGGCGGCGCGGTCATCCGGCGGATGCGCATCCGGGAGCCGGCCTCGTCGATCAGGTCGATCGCCTTGTCCGGCAGGAAGCGGTCCGAGATGTACCTGTCCGCCAGGGTCGCGGCCTGGACGAGGGCCTCGTCCGTGATGGAGACCCTGTGGTGGGCCTCGTACCGGTCGCGCAGACCCTTGAGGATCTCGATGGTGTGCGGCAGCGACGGCTCCGCGACCTGGATGGGCTGGAAGCGGCGCTCGAGGGCCGCGTCCTTCTCCAGGTGCTTGCGGTACTCGTCCAGCGTCGTGGCGCCGATGGTCTGCAGCTCGCCACGGGCCAGCATCGGCTTCAGGATGCTCGCGGCGTCGATCGCGCCCTCGGCGGCGCCCGCACCCACGAGGGTGTGGAGCTCGTCGATGAACAGGATGATGTCGCCGCGGGTGCGGATCTCCTTGAGGACCTTCTTCAGGCGCTCCTCGAAGTCACCGCGGTACCGGGAGCCGGCGACGAGCGCGCCGAGGTCCAGGGTGTAGAGGTGCTTGTCCTTGAGGGTCTCGGGCACCTCGCCCTTGACGATGGCCTGCGCCAGGCCCTCGACGACCGCCGTCTTGCCGACGCCGGGCTCGCCGATGAGCACGGGGTTGTTCTTCGTACGGCGGGACAGCACCTGCATGACCCGCTCGATCTCCTTCTCGCGCCCGATGACCGGGTCGAGCTTGGACTCACGAGCGGCCTGGGTGAGGTTCCGGCCGAACTGGTCCAGGACGAGCGAGGTCGAGGGCGTGCCCTCGGCCGGGCCGCCTGCCGTGGCGGCTTCCTTGCCCTGGTATCCGGAGAGCAGCTGGATGACCTGCTGCCGCACCCGGTTGAGATCGGCGCCCAGCTTCACGAGGACCTGTGCGGCGACGCCCTCGCCCTCGCGGATCAGGCCGAGCAGGATGTGCTCGGTGCCGATGTAGTTGTGGCCCAGCTGAAGAGCCTCGCGGAGCGACAGCTCCAGGACCTTCTTGGCACGGGGCGTGAAGGGGATGTGCCCGGACGGAGCCTGCTGGCCCTGCCCGATGATCTCCTCCACCTGCTGGCGGACCGCCTCGAGCGAAATCCCGAGGCTCTCCAGGGCCTTAGCGGCGACACCCTCACCCTCGTGGATAAGGCCCAGGAGGATGTGCTCGGTGCCGATGTAGTTGTGGTTGAGCATCCGGGCTTCTTCCTGAGCCAGGACGACAACCCGCCGCGCGCGGTCGGTGAACCTCTCGAACATCGTTAATCGCTCCTCAGAGCGGTCAGGCAGTAAGGGGTCGGTCCCCTCCCTGTCCTTCCGCAGCTTAGTCCCGCAAGCGGGGACCGCTCATTCCAACTGCCGACACCCGTCTGTGGCCTCCTGACCCCGAACGCCGACAATTGCTCCAACCCGATGGTGCGAGACGATGTTCCCGCAGGCCAGGCAGATACCCATGCCTCCGCTACGCCGATGGCGAACGTGAGACGGCCTGAGGAGCGTGTCGCCCCTCCCCACTAGGAATGTCTTACCCGTAAGGACTGACACTCCATGCGGCGCGCACCGGTTCCCTCAGCTATGGGCGAACAACTTTGCGCCCTCGAATGCTCCCGTACGCTCTCAACTCGGGCACTGTCCGCAGTCGAGTCCGCACACTGCGTAACTATCGGGTCCGCGGACTAGTTCCCGGGGTATGGCCTTCACCGTCCCGCTCCCCCGCGCGCCGCTCGAGGGCGGCGCCGCGCCGTGGGCGCAGTGGTACGAGGACGAGCTCGGCTGGGCCGCCGCGCCCGGATCTCCCGTGCGGCTGCTCACCGGTCTCCGCTTCGACGTGCTGGAGCTGCCCGTGGACGCAGGCGTCGCTGTGCTGCGCCGAATGGACCTGCCCGGCCCTGTGGCGCTGTCGGGGCGGAGAATGCGGCTCCTGGTGGCCGCGGGGAGCGCTGACGAGCTGCCTGGGCTGCTCGACTGGCTTCAGTGGGGCGGCGTCGCCCTGGACCTGACCGCGGTCGGCTCCGGCGGACGGATGACCGCCCCGCCCCCGCCCGGCTGGTCCGGCCTGCCGGAGGGGCCTGGCGAGCCCGTGGAGCCCTGGGAGTGCTCGGCGACCGACGGAGCCGGCCGGTCCGCGTGCCGCGACCGGTCCGGACACTCTGACTCCCGGGGGGCCGCCGTATGGCTGCGGCCCCCCGCGCCGGGGCGCGAGGTGGAGCCGACGCTGCCGGCTCTGGCCCCGTTCGGGCACAGCTCCGGATTCGACGGCAACCCCGATCTCGTACGGCTTGTGGACACGGCGGCGACGGCGTGCCACCGAGTCCGGCTGCTGCGTACGAATTCGCCTCGTGCGAAGAGTCAGCCGTTGGCCTTCTCGTAGGCCTCGCGCACCGTGGCGGGGACGCGGCCGCGGTCGTTGACCTCGAAGCCGTTCTCCTTGGCCCACGCGCGGATCTTCGCGGTGTCGGCGCTGCCGCCGGCGGCCACACGGGCCTTGCCGCGGCTGGCGGAGCTGCGGCCGCCGGTGCGACGGCCGGCCTTCACGAAGTCCGCGAGCGAGGCCCGGAGCTTCTCCGCATTGGCGGCGGTGAGGTCGATCTCGTACGTCTTGCCGTCCAGAGCGAACGTCACCGTCTCGTCCGCCTCGCCACCGACGAGGTCGTCGACAAGAAGGACCTGAACCTTCTGTGCCACCGGATTTCCTTTCATCGAAAATGCAGTACGCGGAAAGGAAACCGCTTTTCACTGGAAAACACAAACCCTTGACAGAGGTTCAGAACCTCAAGAACGCGGGAAACGTGCGCGATTCGGACATAGGGTTCCGGCTCATGTCGTGATCACAGGTGCAGAAGCATCCGGCTGTTGCCCAAGGTGTTCGGCTTCACCCGTTCGAGCCCGAGGAACTCGGCGACGCCCTCGTCATAGGAACGCAGCAGCTCGCTGTAGACATCTCCGTCGACCGGAGTCTCCCCGATCTCCACGAAGCCGTGCTTCGAGAAGAAGTCCACTTCGAAGGTGAGGCAGAAAACCTTCCGCACGCCGAGCCAGCGGGCGGTCTGGAGCAGCTTGTCCAGCACCTGATGGCCGATGCCGTAGCCCTTGAAGGCGCGGTCGACGGCGAGAGTGCGTACTTCGGCGAGGTCTTCCCACATCACATGCAGTGCCCCGCAGCCGACGACCTGGGCGTCCTCGTCGCGTTCCGCGACCCAGAACTCCTGGATGGCCTCGTAAAGGGTGACGGTCGCTTTGTCGAGCAGGATGCCTTCGCCGACGTACGGATCGACGAGTCGGCGCACCGCGCGGACATCGCCGGTCCTGGCCCGTCGGACGGTGATGGCATTTGCTGCGTCATAAGGCATGGGCCGACGCTATCGCCCCGGGGCCTGCCCGCCCTCGCCGGCCTCGGCGTCCTGAACGATGCGGACGGCGGCAAGGAGCGACTCGCGCTGCTCCGGCGACATCATGCCGAAGAAGGCGACAAGTGCGGCGGCGGGGTTGTCGCTCTTGGACCAGGCTTCGTTCATCAGTGCGGCCGAGTAGGCGGCCCGGGTGGAGACCGCGGTATATCGATAGGCGCGGCCGTCGACTTCCCGGCGCACCCAGCCCTTCTGATGGAGATTGTCCATTACGGTCATGACGGTGGTGTAGGCGATGGACCGTTCCTGCTGTAGGTCTTCCAGGACTTCCCGGACGGTGACCGGCCGGTTCCATTGCCAGACGCGTGTCATGACGGCGTCTTCGAGCTCTCCCAATTGGCGGGGCACAGCGCAACCATAGTGCGAGATGTCCAAGAGATGTCGGAATGACTGGATATTGACGTAACAAAAAAGGACGTACGGCAGAGACTCTGCCGTACGTCCTCAGGTCGATCGGAAGGCCGGCGCGCACGCCGGCCGGTCGGCCGCGCCAGGCGGGCCGTCCGGGCGCTCGGCGCCTGCCCGTCCCGTCCGCGCCCGTCGCGCGCCATCTCGCTCAGTCGCCGCGGGGGGCCTGACGGGCCGCGTCGGCGCGGGCCAGGGTCGCGTCCACGACCGCGTCCTCCTTGGCCTTGTTCGGGCCGCCCTGACTCTTGACGATCGTCACGACCAGAGCGGTGAAGAAGGCGGCCATCACCACGGGAGGCACAAGCGCGGAGAGATAGTCCATGGCTCCCAGAGTAGCTATCCGGCGGCGCGCTGCTGCGGCGGGGGCGTCGGCCGCCGCCGGGGCGGAAAGACCTCGGACGGCTTGGGGACGGGGCGCTCGTCCGGGGCGGGCGGCTTGGTCTGGGGCTTGGGCTGCGGCTCGGGCTGGGGTTTCCGCTTCGGCTCGTCCGCGGACCGCCCGCCGGGCAGCGCGAGCAGCCGGGTGCGGGGAGCGGGGGCGCCGGCGAGCCGGGCGCGCACGGACATCTCGGCGAGGGTCTGACAACGTTGCAGCACGGCGGCCCCCAGAGGCGTCGAACGAAGGGTGCGCAGCGCGGCGAGATCCTCGGGCCGGGGATCGTATCCGGCGGCCAGGGCGTCCTGAAGGAGCTCCAGATAGCTGCCGGCGGAGCCGGGAAGCGCTTGGCGGTATCGGGCGAGGTCGGCGAGGAGGAACGCGCGCAGCCGACCGGCCTCGCGGACGGCCTCGTCGACGGAGTCGGCCAGGCGCAGACAGTCCTGCACGTCCTCGTCGGCGAGAGGGACGGGATGGAGGGCACGGGCGAGAGCGCGTCGGAGCACACGCAGCTCGTCTGCGCTGAACGCCATGCCGCCACGGGATCCGTATGGCGTGGGCATAGATCGACAATACGTCCAAAATGGACTAAATCCGGTTAATATGCCACGAATCGGCGCGCCGGGGAGTCCGGTCGGCGGAGGGGTGCGGTCGGCGGGAGGGATGCAGTCGGCGGAGGGGTGCGGTCGGCCGGAGGGGCCCGCGCGGCGGGAGGGGCCCGGCGAAGGCGAGCCGGTCGGCGAGCGGACGGGGAGAGCCGGGCAGGCCCTGCGGCCCGCGCGGCGGGAAGTGCCCAATCCGGCGCGCAGCGGCCTGGTCCTGCGACAGAGGCCCGGCGAAGGCGAGCTGGTCGGCGAGCGGAGGGACGGGGAGGGCCGGGCAGGACCCCGCGGCCCGCGCGGTGGGAGCTCACCGCGCCCGCCTGCTCCGCGGCCCTCCGCGGGTGCCGGCCGCCGCGCGGCCGTGTGCGGGCCCGGAGGCATCTCCCTGTGAGGAAGGGCCCCCGAGCCCGTGCCGCGGGAGCTCGCCGCGCCCCCGTCGGCACCGCGGGCGCCGGTCGCCGCGCAGCCGGTGCCCGGAGGCATCCCCCTCTGCGAAGGCCTCGTAGCGAGGCCCGGTATGCGAGGGCCCGTGTGCGAAGGCCGGTATGCGGAGGCCCGTATGCGAAGCCCCGGCAGCGAGGGCCCGCATGCGAAGGCCCCCGAGACGACGCGCGTCTCAGGGGCCCCCTGGCTCGCATGGATCGCATGGACCACATGGACCGCTCAGCTCGCGTGGCTCACATGCGGGACACGTTGCGCTCGTAGACGAGGCGGAGGCCGATCAGCGTCAGCCACGGCTCGTGCTCGTCGACCGCCGACGCCTCGCCCAGGACTATCGGGGCCAGACCTCCCGTGGCGATCACCGTGACCTCCTCCGGGTCCTCCGCCAGCTCGCGCTTCATGCGCTCGACCACGCCGTCGACCTGGCCCGCGAAGCCGTAGACGATCCCCGACTGCATCGCCTCGACCGTGTTCTTGCCGATCACGCTGCGCGGACGGGCCAGCTCGATCTTGCGGAGCTGCGCGCCCCTGACGCCCAGCGCCTCGACCGAGATCTCGATGCCGGGGGCGATCACCCCGCCCGCGTACTCCCCGCGCGCGCTCACCGCGTCGAACGTCGTCGCCGTCCCGAAGTCGACGACGATCGCCGGACCGCCGTACAGCTCGACCGCCGCGACCGAGTTGATGATCCGGTCCGCGCCGACCTCCTTCGGGTTGTCCACCAGGATCGGCACGCCCGTCTTGATGCCGGGCTCCACCAGCACCGCCGGGACGTCGCCGTAGTAGCGCCTGGTCACCTCGCGCAGCTCGTGCAGCACCGAGGGGACCGTCGCGCAGATCGCGATGCCCTCGATGCCGTCGCCCAGCTCGTCGCCGAGCAGCGGATGCATGCCCATCAGGCCGTTGAGCAGGACGGCCAGCTCGTCCGCCGTGCGGCGCGGGTCCGTGGACACGCGCCAGTGCTCGACGATCTCCTCACCGTCGAAGAGCCCCAGCACGGTGTGGGAGTTGCCGACGTCGATCGTGAGCAGCATCAGAGCTCAGCCTCACGGAGGTCCAGGCCGATGTCGAGGATCGGCGAGGAGTGCGTCAGGGCGCCCACGGCGAGGTAGTCCACGCCCGTCTCGGCGTAGGCGCGGGCGTTGTCCAGGGTGAGGCGGCCGGAGGACTCCAGCGCCGCGCGGGAGGCGACGACCGCGACGGCCTCCTCCGTCTGAGCCGGGGTGAAGTTGTCCAGCAGGATCAGGTCGGCGCCCGCGTCCAGCACCTCGCGGACCTGGTGGAGCGTGTCCACCTCGACCTCGATGGGCAGCTCGGGGAACCGCTCCCGTACCGCCTTGAAGGCCTGCGCCACACCGCCCGCCGCCACCACGTGGTTGTCCTTGACCAGCGCCGCGTCCGACAGCGACATCCGGTGGTTGACGCCGCCGCCGCAGCGCACCGCGTACTTCTCCAGGGCGCGCAGGCCGGGCGTCGTCTTGCGGGTGTCGCGGACCCGGGCCTTGGTGCCCTCCAGCGCGTCCGCCCACGCGCGCGTGGCGGTCGCGATGCCGGAGAGGCGGCACAGGATGTTGAGCGCGCTGCGCTCTCCGGTGAGCAGATCACGGGTGTTGGCCGTGACGGACAGCAGCGTCTGGCCCGCCTCGACGCGGTCGCCGTCCTCGACGTGCCGCTCCACCGCGAACGCCTCGGTGCAGACGATCGACAGGACCGCCTCGGCGACCCGCAGGCCCGCGACCGTGCCGGCCTCCCTGGCGGTGAAGTCGCCGGTGGCGACCGCGTCCGCGGGGACCGTCGCCACGCTCGTCACGTCGACGCCGCCGTCGAGGTCCTCGCTGAGGGCGAGGTGCGCGATGTCCTCGACCTGGACGGGGTCCAGGCCGGCGTCGGCCAGCAGCTGGGCGAGGCCTGGGTCCAGGCCGCACTCCAGCTCGTCGTACGCCTCGTCGCCGCCGGAACAGCCGCAGGCGTCGCCGCAGCCGCCCGCCTCGCTGGCAGGGGCGCCGATCTGGATCAGCGGTACGTCCACGGGCTGCGGACGTTCTTCGGGCGTGCTCACGGTTACGGCTCCAGGGGGGCGTCGGGGACGGTCGGGGCGAAGTCGGTGTTCTCGGTGCGGCGGACGAGGAGGCTGCGGTCGGGAGCCGCGGTGACGACGAGATGGCGCCGCCAGCCGGCGTCGTCGCGGTCGGGGCGGTCCTCGCGCCAGTGGCAGCCGCGGGTCTCCTCGCGCTCCAGCGCGGCCGCGGTCAGCACCCGGGCGACGCACAGGAGGTTCGACGTCTCCCACGACTCGACGCCGGGCTCCGCCGTCTTCGACGAGCCCTCCTCGACCGCGTTGCGGTACACGGCGTCCAGGGCCTCGGCGGCGTCCTTGAGGCTGCGCTCGGAGCGGAGCACTCCCGCGCCCAGGGACATGATCCGCTGTATCTCGTGGCGGACCTCGGGCTCGATGAGCGGCAGCACGGAGGGGCTCGCGTGCGGCGCCGGCGGGCCGGCCGGGCGCGTGGCGCCGGCGGCGGCGCCCGCGGCGATGTCGGCGGCGATGCGCTCGGCGAAGACCAGTCCCTCCAGGAGGGAGTTGGACGCGAGGCGGTTCGCGCCGTGCACGCCCGTGCAGGCGACCTCGCCGCAGGCGTACAGCCCGGGGACGGTCGTACGGCCGTGCAGATCGGTGCGCACGCCGCCGGAGGCGTAGTGCGCGGCCGGGGCGACCGGGATCGGCTCGGTCACCGGGTCGAAGCCGTGCTGACGGCAGGCCGCCAGGATGGTGGGGAAGCGCTGCTCCCACATCCGGGCGCCGAAGTGGCGGGCGTCCAGGAACATGTGCTCCGTGCCCTGCTCCTGCATCCGGCGCATGATGCCCTTGGCGACGATGTCGCGGGGGGCGAGCTCGGCGAGCTCGTGCTGGCCGACCATGAACCGCGTGCCGGACGCGTCGACGAGATGGGCGCCCTCTCCTCGTACCGCCTCGGAGACCAGCGGCTGCTGGCCCTCGGAGTCCGCGCCGAGGAAGAGCACCGTCGGGTGGAACTGCACGAACTCCAGGTCGGAGACCTCCGCCCCGGCGCGCAGCGCGAGCGCCACGCCGTCGCCGGTGGAGACCGCCGGGTTCGTCGTCGCCGAGAACACCTGGCCCATGCCGCCGGTGGCGAGGACGACCGTGGGCGAGTGGACCGCGCCGACGCCGTCGTGCTGGCCCTCGCCCATCACATGCAGGGTGATGCCGGCCGTACGGCCCTCGGCGTCCATCAGCAGGTCCAGCACCAGCGCGTTCTCGATGGTCCGCAGACCCGCCTGGCGCACCGCGTCGACCAGCGCCCGGGAGATCTCCGCGCCCGTCGCGTCGCCGCCCGCGTGGGCGATCCGGCGGCGGTGGTGGCCGCCCTCCCGGGTGAGCTCTATCTCGCCGGCGTCGGAGGTGTCGAACTGCGCCCCGGTGGCGATCAGTCGGCGTACCGCGCCCGGGCCCTCGGTGACCAGCGTGCGCACCGCCGCCTCGTCGCACAGGCCCGCGCCCGCGACCAGGGTGTCGTCCAGGTGCTGCTCGGGGGTGTCGCCCTCGCCCAGCGCGGCCGCGATGCCGCCCTGCGCCCAGCGCGTGGAGCCGTCGTCCAAGCGGGCCTTGGTGACCACGACCGTGCTCAGCCCGGCGGCGGCGCAGCGCAGCGCCGCGGTCAGGCCCGCGACGCCCGAGCCGACCACGACGACGTCGGCCTCGATGGCCCAGCCGGGGGCGGGGGCGTTCAGCCGTATTCCGGTCACTTGTCGGCTCCGAAGGTCAGATGGATGTTGTCGATCAGGCGGGTCGTGCCGACTCTGGCGGCGACCGCGAGGATCGCCTCGCCGCCGTGGCCGTCGGGGACCTCGGCGAAGGTAGCCGGTTCGATCAGGGCCAGATAGTCCAGCACCAGCGGCGGCTGTGCCCTCGCCGCCTCGTCCAGGACGGCGCGGGCCGTGGCGCGCACCGCGTCGGCGCCCCCGGCGGGGGCCGCCAGGACCACCGCGTGCGCGTCGGCCGCGGCGCGCGCCTCGCCCATGGCGGTGAGCGCGGCGGTACGGCCGGGGGCGGCCGGCATGGCCTCGGCGCGGGCGTGCAGGGCCTGTTGGGCGGCGAGGCGGTCGCCCGCCGCGAACAGCGCGCGGGACAGGGCGAGGGCGGTGCGGCGCTCCGCCGTCGACAGGTAGCGGTTGCGGCTGGACATGGCCAGGCCGTCGGACTCCCGGACGATCGGCACGCCGACGATCTCCACGGGGAAGTTCAGATCGCGGACCATACGGCGGATCAGGGCGAGCTGCTGGGCGTCCTTCTCCCCGAAGAGGGCGACGTCGGGGCGGGTGAGGTGGAGCAGCTTGGCGACGACGGTGAGCATGCCGTCGAAGTGACCGGGGCGCGAGGCCCCTTCCAGCCTCTCGCCCATGGCGCCCGCGGCGATGGTGACCTGCGGCTCCCCGCCCGGGTAGACGTCCTCCACGCCGGGGGCGAACACCACGTCCGCGCCCGCCAGTTCGGCCGTCTTGAGGTCGGCGTCGAGCGTGCGGGGGTAGCGGTCGAGGTCCTCGCCCGCGCCGAACTGCAGCGGGTTGACGAAGACGGTGACGACGACGAGGCCCTCGCGGCCGACGCGCTCGCGCGCGGTGCGCACGAGGGCGGCGTGGCCTTCGTGGAGGGCGCCCATGGTCATCACGACGGCGGTGCGGCCGGGGACGGCGGAGCGGTCGAGGAGACGGTCGAGGTCCTGGCGGGTGGAGACCAGTTCGACGGTGTGGCTCATCGCTGCTCACCCTCCGCGAGAACGCCGAGCAGGTCCTGCGCCAGCTCCGGCTTGAGCATTCCGTGGGCGAGCGCCCGGTCGGCGGTGGTGCGGGCCATCGCCAGATAGCCGGCGACGGCGCCGGGCGCGTGCTTGCGCAGCTCGGCCACGTGCGCGGCGACGGTGCCGGCGTCGCCGCGGGCGACGGGGCCGGTGAGCGCGGCGTCGCCCGAGCGCAGGGCGTTGTCCAGGGCCGCGCCGAGGAGCGGGCCGAGCATCCGGTCGGGCGCGGAGACCCCTGCGGCGCGCAGCAGCTCCATGGACTGGGCGACCAGGGTGACGAGGTGGTTCGCGCCGAGGGCGAGGGCCGCGTGGTAGAGCGGGCGGGCCTCCTCCTCGATCCACTCGGGCTCGCCGCCCATCTCGATGACCAGGGCCTCGGCGGCCAGCCGCAGCTCCTCGGGGGCGGTCACGCCGAAGGAGCAGCCGGCCAGCCGCTGGACGTCCACGGCGGTGCCGGTGAAGGTCATGGCGGGGTGCAGGGCGAGCGGCAGCGCCCCGGCCCGCAGGGCGGGGTCGAGCACCTTCGTGCCATAGCGCCCCGAGGTGTGCACGAGCAGCTGTCCGGGCCGTACGGCGCCGGTCTCGGCGAGCCCCTCGACCAGGCCGGGGAGCGCGTCGTCGGGAACGGTCAGCAGCACCAGCTCCGCGCGCGCGAGCACCTCGGCGGGGGGCACGACGGGCGCCTCGGGCAGGAGCGCGGCGGCTCTGCGCACCGAGGCGTCGGAGACGCCCGAGACGGCGACCGGGCGGTGTCCGGCGAGCTGCAGCGACGCCGCGAGAGCCGGGCCCACCCGGCCGGCGCCGACGACGCCGACGGTGAGCCGGGCGGGGCGGTCCCGCGGATCGAGCGGTTGTCGTGGTGCTGTGGCATTCACGCGGTAGGGGCCTTCCGTTCCAGTCCGCGGGGGGTACCGGACGATTTCTCGTCATGCTACGCCAGCGTTTCCCAGCGACTTCCGGTTGTCCACAGGCAGGTTTTCCACAGGCTGTGGGCGATGTCCGCGGACCGGAGGATGATCGAGGAATGGCAGACACCAGT
Organism: Streptomyces sp. NPDC051907; assembly: GCF_040681075.1. Lineage (NCBI taxonomy): Bacteria > Bacillati > Actinomycetota > Actinomycetes > Kitasatosporales > Streptomycetaceae > Streptomyces > Streptomyces sp. NPDC051907. Next base: position 51,671 of record NZ_JBFAYB010000040.1, read on the forward strand.
GAGCAGCGCGCTCGGCCTGGCGACCAGCCGAGCGAGCAGCACGACGAGCGGCGCGACGACCTGCACGACGGGCAGCGCGACGAGCGGCCTGACGACCAGCGCGATGAGCGGCAGCGGAGGCTCGCCGCGTGGCGGAGCGCCGACCGTGTCCTGTGGCGTTCGTCGGCTGAGCTGCGGATCGGCGAGCGGCTCGCGGCGCTCGCCGCGGACGCGGCCGAGGTCTACAACCTGGACCAGTGGGCCGACATGTACGGAAACGGCGTGGTGGAGGAGCTGGAGCAGCGGGTGGCGCGGCTGCTCGGCTTCCCCGCGGCCGCGTTCTTCCCGACGGGGACGATGGCGCAGCAGGCGGCGCTGCGCAGCTGGGCGGGCCGGACGGGGAACGCGACGGTGGCGCTGCATCCGGCGGCGCACCCGGAGGTGCACGAGCGGGACGCGTTCAGCGTGGTGAGCGGGTTGCGCACGGTCCATCCGACGCGGCAGCCGCGGCTGCCGACGGCGGAGGAGGTGCTGGACTGCGACGAGCCGTTCGGCGCGCTGATGCTGGAACTGCCGCTGCGGGAAGCCGGCTTCGTGCTGCCGACCTGGGAAGAGCTGGTGGACGTGGTGGCCGCGGCGCGGGAGCGGGATGCGGTGGTGCACTTCGACGGCGCGCGGCTGTGGGAGTGCGCCCCGCACTTCGGCCGCCCGCTGGACGAGATCGCCTCGCTCGCGGACAGCGTGTACGTGTCGTTCTACAAGTCCCTGGACGGTCTCTCGGGGGCGGCGCTCGCGGGGCCCGAGGATCTGGTCGACGAGGCGCGGGCGTGGCGGCATCGGTACGGGGGCGATGTCTTCCAGCAGTATCCGGCGGTGCTCTCGGCCCTGTTGGGCCTAGAGCGCGAGCTGCCGCTGCTGCCGGAGTACGTGGCGCACGCGAAGGTGGTGGCGGAGGCGATACGCAAGAGCCTGGAGGCTGCCGGCGCGGGCTGGTCCCGCGTCCACCCGGAGGTCCCGCACACGCACCAGTTCCAGGTCTGGCTGGCGGGCGACGCGGACGCGCTGAACGAGGCGTCGCTGAGACAGGCGGAGGAGACAGGGGTGGCGCTGTTCCGCCGCTGGTTCGGCGAGGGGTGGGGATGCCCGCCGGGCATCTCGGTGACGGAGGTCGCGGTGGGCCGAGACGGTCTGTCCTGGACGGGAACGGACGTGGCGGAGGCCGTAGCCGACTTCGCACGCAGGCTGGGCGGCTAGAGCGGGGGGGGAGGGCGGGAGGGGGTACCCCGTGTGCGGCGAGGCCGCGCGGGATCAGCCAGCTGAGGCTGGTCGGGGTTCGTAGAAGGCTCCATTGCGGAGCCACGAAAAAGGAAACGGGGGGAGGGGGCGGGAGGGGGAGGGCGGGGGGGAGGGAGGCCCCCGGCGGCTTCTGGTCGGCTGCTGGCTGGTCGGCTGGTCACTCGCCGACTGGTCGGCGTCAGTCAGCCCGGCGGGCGCGCAGGCCGAGGGCGCGGGCGAGGGTCGCGCGGAGGCGGCCCGGGGAGCTGCGGCCCGGGGAGCCGCGGCCGCTGGAGCTGCGGCTGTGCGAGCTGCGAATGCGCCAGCTGCGGCCCTGGGCGCTGCGGCTGGGCAGGACCGACGGGAGGCGGCGGTAGTCGCAGACCTCGCGCACCACCTGCCAGTCGTGCAGACCGGGCTGCGGCGGCGTGCGGTCGCCGTGCTGCTGCGAGGAGCGGTAGCTGTCGAGCATGTACTGATGCATGGCGTTCATGCCCATCACGCTGCGCCCGCCCCGCGTCCGGCGTCGCGTCGATTGACCAGGCCCGTCAATTGAGTGGGGGCCGCTCCCCCGCACGCCGCACTATGGGACGCGTGAGCGTGAGCATCGATATAGCGGGCCTTCCCCCTGAGCGCATCGTCTTCGACATATCCCCCCTCGCCGAGCTCGGCGTGGCGCTGCACGCGCTGGCCGAGCCGGGGCACCATCCCGGGCTGCACGGCTGGGCCACCGCCACCTCGGCGAGCCTCAAGCCGGACCTCGCCGACCGGCTGCACGAGGCGGACTTCCTGTGGCGTTCGACTTTCTCGGACGTGTTCATGCCCTTCGCGGGGCTCCCGGCCGGCGAGGGCGGGAGCACCGGCGCGACCATCGGCGAAGAGCTGGACATGCTCGACCGGCTGGACGAGGAGCGGTTCGTGGCCGCCGCGCTGGAGTTCACCTGCTCCAGCCAGTACGGCGTCGGGGGGCCGGTGCGCCGCGACCGCGCGCTCGAACTCGCCGCCACCCGCGGCCCCAAGCAGCTCGACTTCACCCGTCGGCTCCTCGACGACCCCGCGTCCGTACGCGCCTGGATACGCCGTCTCTTCGAGGACTGCGACCAGGCCTTCTTCGCCGACACCTGGCGGCGCGTGCGCACCCAGCTCGCCGCCGACGCCCGCCACAAGACCGAGATCCTGCGGCACAAGGGCCTCGCCGAGGCGCTGCACGCGGTCTCCCCCGCGCTCTCGCTGGACGCGGACGGCGACCGCATCTGCGCCGACAAGCTCGCCGACGGACGGACGACCGCCGTGGACCCGGCCGTGGGCGCCGGGGTCTCGTTCGTGCCCTCCAGCTTCGGCTGGCCGCATCTGATGGTGCTCCACGCCCCGGGCTGGCGGCCCGTCGTCCACTACCCGGTCGGCTCCCCCGAGCTCCCCGGCGCCGCGCCCGTCGAGCTGCTGAAGCTCCGAATGGAGGCGCTGGCCCACCCGATGCGCCTGCGCCTGTGCCGCAACCTCGCCCGCGCTCCGTACACGACGAGCGAGCTGGCGGACTCGTACGGGATCACCGCCCCCGAGGTCTCCCGCCATCTGGCCGTGCTCAAGAAGGCGGGGCTGATCTCCACCCGGCGGCGCGGCCGTTACGTACTGCACCAGCTGGACGTGTCCGCGGTCGCCCGCCTGGGCAGCGACCTCCTGGAGATGGTGCTCCGCTAGCCCGTGACCCGGAGGAGCAGCTTGCCCGTCGTCGTACGGCTCTCGATCAGCCGGTGCGCCTGCGCCGCCTCCGCCAGCGGCAGTTCGGCGGTGACGGGCAGCTCCACCGCCCCGTCCGCGACCGGCTGGAACGCCCGCTGCGACAGCGCGCGCAGCGCGCCCGGCTCCGCGCGCGCCAGCATCATGATCGAGAAGGCCGCCGCCGAGCGCCCGGCGGAGTTGAGCTCCGCCGCCCCGAGCCGCCATGGGTCCTCGTGGCTGGCGTTGCCGAAGGAGACCACCCGGCCGAAGGGCGCGAGCACGTCGAGAGCGCGCAGCAACTGCTCCCCGCCCAGGGGGTCGAGGACCAGATCGACGCCGCGCCCGCCGGTCGCCTCGGCCGCCTGCCGCTCCCAGTCGTCGCCGACGAACACCTGGTCGTAGCCGTGCTCGAGGGCGAACTCCGCCTTGGCGGGGGACGACACGACGCCGTACACGGCTCCCGCGCCGACGCGCTTGGCCAACTGGCCCGCCACCGTGCCGACTCCGCCCGCGGCGGCCCGTACGAGCAGGCTCTCGCCCGCCCGCAGCCGCCCCACCTCGTGGACCAGCGCGTGCGCGGTGGGCAGCACCGTCGGCAGCGTGGCCGCCGTGCGCAGCGAGACGCCGTCCGGGATCGGGAGGACCTGGGCGGCGGGCGCGACCGCGACCTCGGCGTAGCCGCCGTGCGGGAGGAAGGCGGCGACCTCCTGCCCGATGCTCAGGTCGGTCAGGTCCGCGGCGCCCTCGCCGAGCGCTCGCACACGGCCCGAGACCTCGAGTCCGGGGCGGAAGGGCACTTGCGGCACTCGGAAGCCGGTGGACCTGGCGAGGATCTCGGCGAAGTTCACCCCGGCGTAGGCGACGTCTATGGCGACCTCGCCGGGGCCGGGCTCGGGTGCGTCCGTGTCGACCAGTCGCAGCACGTCGGGCTCGCCGAACTCCGTCACCTGTATTGCGCGCATAATGGACTCCGAGTGTTCAATGGAAAGCGAACACTCGGAGTGTACGACCATCATCGAACACTCGACAAGTGCGAGCCCGAGCACCGAGCACGAGCACCGCGCACGAGCACGTCGAGAACATGACCACCGAGCCGAGAACATGACCGCCGAGAGGATCAGGACAGGGACATGAGCAGTCACCGGCCCGCGCCCGAGCACACCCACCCCGACGACGTCCCGCTCCTCGCCGCGCTCGACGCCCTCGCCGACCCCGTACGCATCCAGATCGTCCGCGAGCTCGCCGCATCGCAGGAGTGGACGCGCGCGTGCGGCTCCTTCGACGTGCCGGTGCGCAAGGCGGCCCTCAGCCACCACTTCTCGGTGCTGCGCGGCGCCGGGCTGGTGGAGCAGCGCGACCTCGGCCCCAAGCGCGTCAACCGGCTGCGGCGGGCGGAGTTCGACGAGCGCTTTCCGGGACTGCTCGCACTCGTCCTGCGGGGCGACTAGGCGCGCGCAGGCGGGCGTAAGCGACCGGGAGGCCGGACGGCCGGACGGCCCGGCGGCCAGTCGGTCACCCGGTCTCCCAGCCAGCCAGCGGAGCCAGTACGCCGAAGCAGCCGGTCAGTCGAAGCGGATGTGCTTGATCCCCGTCCACGCCTTGCGCAGCCGGTGCTTCAGCGGCCCGTCCGTGTTCGGCGCCAGGGTCAGCCCCGCCGAGCGGGCGATACGGTCGGCCACCTGCGGCACGCTCACCGCGTCCGTACGGATGTGCTCGGCGAACTCCGGCCCGCTCAGCCGCTCCAGACACCGGTCCAGCATCCCCACCGCGAAGCTCTCCCGCTTCAGCCCGCGTCCCAGCCCCCGCTCGGTCAGCCGGCGCAGCACCGTCTCGCGCTCGGCGAGCAGCGCGAAGTGGTGCACCTCGTGCCCGGCCTCACGCAGGCGCCCCACCGTCTCCTCGAAGTACGCGGGCTCCACGACGGTCATGGGGACGATCACCACGCCCTCGTACCCGCGCAGCGCGAGATCCAGGACCTCGTGGACGCCGTGGCGCCAGGACGCGAGGTCCTGGAAGTCCGCGCGCAGCGGCGCCGGCAGCATCCGGTGCAGGCCGAAGCCCACGTGCTCGGGGTCGCTGACGACGCTGCCGGGCAGTCGCCGCTGAAGCTCGTGCGCGGTCTGGGTCTTGCCGCCGCCGAACGGGCCGTTGATCCACAGCAGCACGGGTCAGGCCGCTCCGCCGCCCGCCCGCACCAGGCCGGTCTCGTACGCCAGCACCACCACCTGCACGCGGTCGCGCAGGCTGAGCTTGGTGAGGATGCGGCCCACATGGGTCTTGACGGTGGCCTCGGAGAGCACCAGCCGGGCCGCGATCTCGCCGTTCGACATGCCCTGGGCGACCAGCAGCATCACCTCGCGCTCGCGCTCGGTGAGCTTCTCGATCTCCTTGTGCTGGGGCTCCTTGCCGCTGCTCGGCAGCATCGGCGAGAAGCGGTCGAGCAGCCGGCGCGTGGTCGACGGCGCGACCACCGCGTCGCCGCTGTGCACGGACCGGATCGCGCCGAGGAGCTCGGCCGGCGGCACGTCCTTGAGCATGAAGCCGCTGGCGCCCGCCTTCAGCCCGGAGAAGGCGTACTCGTCCAGGTCGAAGGTGGTCAGGATCAGCACCTTGGGCGCGTTCGGCTGGGCGCAGATGCGCCGGGTCGCCTCGACGCCGTCCAGCCGCGGCATGCGCACGTCCATCAGCACGACGTCCACGGGCGTGGTGCGGAGGTTCTCGATCGCCTCCGCGCCGTCGCCCGCCTCCGCGACGACCTCCATGTCGGGCTGGGCGGCGAGCACCATCCGGAATCCGGTGCGCAGCAGCATCTGGTCGTCGACGAGCATCACGCGGATGGACATCTCAGCAGGTCCTCGGTCTCTCGTGGCGGGCTTTGGTCGGTGACGAGGTAGGCGGGCGGCCCGTTGGACGACCTCATGGTCGACCGAGTGGACAGCCCCATGGTCGGCCTAGTGTGCGGGCTTGAGCGGGAGCAGTGCGCTGATGCGGAACCCGCCGCCGGGCCGCGGCCCCGCGTCGAGCGTTCCGCCGACCATACCGACGCGCTCGCGCATGCCGATGAGCCCATGGCCGCGGCCGTCCGCGCCGCCGTCCTCGTACAGCTCGTGCGCGGAGCCGCGGCCGTCGTCCTCCACCAGCAGCCCGAGGCCGTCGTCGAAGTAGACCAGCCGCACGCTGGCGCCGGCCTCCGGGCCGCCGTGCTTGCGGGTGTTGGTCAGCGCCTCCTGCACGATGCGGTACGCGGTGAGCTCGACGCCGCTCGGCAGCGGACGCGGCGTCCCCTCGATCTTGAAGTCCACGGTCAGCCCGGCGCCGCGCACCTGCTCGACCAGGTCCTCGATCTGCTGCACATCGGGCTGCGGGACGTACTCGCCGCTCTCCGGGGCGTCGCCGGTGCGCAGCACGCCGAGCAGTCTGCGCATCTCGGCGAGGGCCTGGCGGCCGGTGGTCGAGATGGTCTCCAGCGCCTGCTTGGCCTGGTCGGGGGCGGCGTCCAGGACGTAGGCGGCGCCGTCGGCCTGGACCACCATCACCGAGACGTTGTGGGCGACGACGTCGTGCAGTTCGCGCGCGATCCTGGCGCGCTCGGCGGCGACCGCCACCTTGGACTGCGCCTCGCGCTCCTTCTCCAGCCGCGTGGCGCGCTCCTCGAGCTGGGCGAAGTACGCCCGCCGGGTGCGTATCGAGTCGCCGAGCACCCAGGCCAGCACGAACGGCACCGTTGTGATCACCGCGAAGAAGACATGGCTGGCGACGCTGCCGTCCTTGTCCACGGGCCACCGTATGGCCGCCAGGGGCGCCGCGGACAGTCCGCCGATCAGCGCGAGGCGGGAGGCCCAGCGCGGGCGCTCGTGGGCGGCGACCGTGTAGATGATCACCAGCATCGCGAAGTCCGCGACGTTGACCATGATGTCCAGCGCGAGCTGGGCGACGCCCACGGCTGCCGCGAGGACCAGCATCTTCTCCGGCATCCGCCGGCGCAGCGCGATCACCAGGCTCAGCAGCGGAAGAATGAGGGCCGCCCACAGGCGGTCGGTGGACCCGTCCGGTACCGAGACCACCCACAGCATGGTGAGCCCGAACAGGACGACGGCCCAGAAGGTGTCGACGCCCGTCGGGTGTCTGCGGATGAAGTCGTAGAGGCGCTGCACGTAACCCAGCGTAGGGACAGCCGATAGGTGCAGGGGTCAACCGGAGGGGCGATCCGGTGGACGGAGGCGTACTCCGCAAGGTGGAGACTTGTGCGCGTGACGTATGACGAGCCGTGTGACGAGCCGTGTGACGAGCCTTATGGGGCGCCGACTGGATCACGTCGGGGGCCGGGCTGGCGGGGCTGGCGCGAGGCGACGGAAGCCGCGCTGTACGGGCCTGACGGCTTCTATAGGCGCCCCGAAGGACCGGCCGGGCACTTCCGTACGTCGGTGCACGCCTCGCCGCTCTTCGCCGCCGCGGTCGCCCGGCTGCTGCTCGCGACGGCGGAGGAGCACGGGATCGCCGAGCCCGCCCTCGTCGACATGGGCGCGGGCCGCGGCGAGCTGCTCACGGGCGTGCTGGCGGCGCTCCCCGCCGGTTTCCCGGTACGGGCGTACGCCGTCGAGCGCGCGGCCCGTCCCGCGGGCGTGGATCCCCGCGTCGAGTGGGCGCAGGAGCCCCCGGCGGGGGTGAGCGGGCTGCTCTTCGCCAACGAGTGGCTGGACAACGTCCCGGTGGACGTCGCGGAGGCGGACGGGCGGGGCGTGCCGCGGTACGTCCTCGTCCGCGCGGACGGCACGGAACGCCTCGGCGACCCCGTCGTGGGCCCGGACGCGGACTGGCTGGCGCGCTGGTGGCCCTTGACGGAGCCGGGAACGCGCGCCGAGATCGGCCGCCCGCGCGACGAGGCGTGGGCGCGGGCGGCGGGCTGCCTGGACCGGGGTCTGGCGGTCGCCGTCGACTACGCCCACGACGCCTCCTCCCGTCCTCCCTTCGGCACCCTGACCGGCTTCCGCGCGGGCCGCGAGGTCCGCCCGGTCCCGGACGGGACCTGCGACATCACCGCCCACGTGGCCCTGGACGCCTGCGCCGCCGCCTCCTCCGCCGCCTCCGACAAAGCGGAGCTGACCTCCCAGCGCGAGGCCCTCGCGACCCTCGGCGTCTCCGGCGAACGCCCACCCCTGTCCCTGGCCTCCACGAACCCGACGGCCTACATCCGGGCCCTCTCGACGGCGAGCGAGGCGGCAGAACTGACGGCCGGGGGCGGCCTGGGCGACTTCACCTGGCTCCACCAACCCACCACCGCCCCTGCGGGTGCCTGAGGGCGGAGCCCCCGAAATCAGCCCGTGGGGGTCCCCCCGGACGAAGTCTGGGGGAGTTTGAGGCGCGGGTCCGGGGGCGGAGCCCCGCAAGCCACGCCGCGCCCTCGCCTACGCCACAGCCGCCTCCCTCCCCGCCTCGCCTGAGGCACGGCCCATCCCAGCCCCGCCGGCGTTTGAGGCACTGCCCACCTCGCCCACACCCGAGCCACGGCCCACCCCAGCCCGTCCGGCGATTGAGGACCGGGGTCCGGGGCAGAGCCCCTGAAATCAGCCCGTCCGGCGATTGAGGACCGGGGTCCGGGGCAGAGCCCCGCAGGCCACGGCGCGCCGTCAGCGCCCCCGCCCCGCAGGCACGCCGCGCCCCTCGGCAACCCCCGCCCCGCGGCCCCGGCGCCCCCGCCCCCACAGCGCCTCCCCCGCCCCCGTAGGGGGATACTGTCGCCCATGACGGAGACCACGGTCGGCATCGGCGGCGCCGCAGAAAGCACCGACATGGTGCTCAACATCGGCCCCCAGCACCCCTCCACCCACGGCGTCCTCCGCCTCCGCCTCGTCCTCGACGGCGAGCGCATCCAGCACGCCGAGCCGGTGATCGGCTATATGCACCGAGGCGCGGAGAAGCTCTTCGAGGCCCGCGACTACCGCCAGATCATCATGCTCGCCAACCGCCACGACTGGCTCTCCGCGTTCTCCAACGAGCTCGGCGTCGTCATGGCCGTCGAGCGGATGCTCGGCATGGAGGTCCCCGAGCGCGCGGTGTGGACGCGTACGCTCCTCGCCGAGCTCAACCGGGTTCTCAACCATCTGATGTTCCTCGGCTCGTACCCGCTCGAGCTGGGCGGGATCACCCCGGTGTTCCACGCGTTCCGGGAGCGCGAGGAGCTCCAAGCCGTGATGGAGGAGGTCTCCGGCGGCCGGATGCACTACATGTTCAACCGGGTCGGCGGGCTGAAGGAGGACCTCCCGGCCGGCTGGCTCGGCCGCGCCCGGCTCACCGTCGCCGATGTGCGCTCGCGGATGGACGTGTACGACCGTCTGGTCCTCGGCAACGAGATCTTCCGGGGCCGGACCCGCGACGTCGGCGTGCTGTCGGCCGACGCGGTCCACGCGTACGGGGTGAGCGGGCCGATCGCCCGTGCCTCGGGCGTCGACTTCGATCTGCGGCGGGACGAGCCGTATCTCGCGTACGGCGATCTGCAGGACACGCTCAAGGTCGTCACCCGCGCCGAGGGCGACTGCCTGGCCCGCTTCGAGGTGCTGCTGGAGCAGACCCACAACGCGCTGGAGCTGGCGGACGCGTGCCTGGACCGGCTGGAGGAGCTGGCGCCGGGGCCGATCAACCAGCGGCTGCCGAAGGTGCTCAAGGCCCCTGAGGGCCACACGTACGCCTGGACCGAGAACCCTCTCGGCATCAACGGCTACTACCTGGTCTCCAAGGGCGAGAAGACGCCGTACCGCCTCAAGCTCCGCTCCGCGTCGTTCAACAACATCCAGGCGCTGACCGAGCTGCTGCCCGGGACGCTGGTCGCGGACATGGTGGCGATCCTGGGCTCGCTGTTCTTCGTCGTCGGCGACATCGACAAGTAGCGCCTCGACACCAGCTCGACACTAAGACCCCCCTGCACAAGCAGAACGCCCCCGCGCGGCGCCGTCCCGGGACTCGACGGCTCTCTCCGTGCAGGAGCGTTTCCGCGGCAGTGTCGGCCGTCAGGAGATCGCGCTGCGCAGCTCGCCGACGTCCAGCTGCTCGGTCTCGTCGTGCGCCGTCAGGTCGATGACCTTGCCGACCGCGCGGGGGCCGGACGCCTTGCGCTCGGCCAGGGCCTCCTCGCCCACCACGTCGGCGAGGTCCTCGTTCTGCACGGCCTCGATCGCCGCGATGGCCTTCTGGGCGCCTGCCGACGAGCCGGCCTCCGAGCCGGCTGCCGCCGCCCCTGCTTCCGCCGCCTCCGCCGCTTCAGCCGTCGAGCCCTCGGCCACGCCCTCGCTCTCGCCTTCGCCCTCCCCCGAGCCGGTGCCGAAGAAGTCGAAGCCGCCCAGCGGGCGGGTGGGACGGCGCGGCGGTCCGTACGGAACGATCGCCGCGGCCTTGGGCATGGGACGCCGTGCGGGGACGGTGGCGGACGACGGGCGGGTGTGCTCTGTCCCGGCGGCCGCCGCGTGCTTCCCCTGCGGTTCGTCCGCCTCACTCGCCCGTTCGGCCAGATCGCGGGCGCGCGCCTCTTCGACGGTGCGCTTCGCCTCCTGCGCGGCCGCGTTGCGCGACAGGTCGTCCAGGGCCTTCGCGGCCCGCAGGAACGTGGCCGGCGTGGGCGTGGACCCCGCCGCGGGCAGCGCCTTGGCCGGGGCCGCCGCCTCGATGGCGAGCTGACGCCGGCCCTCCAGGGCGCTGGCCCGCTCGGTCTCCGCGGTGGCGTACCGCCTGAGCAGCGCGGCGTGCTCGCCGCGCAGCGAGGCGAGCTCGACCCGCTTGGCGCGCAGCTTCGCGTCGAGCTTGGCGCGCAGCTCGCGGGACTCGTCGAGGTCGGTCTCCAGCTCGGCTATGCGCTCGTCGGTCTTCCACTGGTCGCTGGCGCGGGCGCGCGTGAGCTCCGCGACCCGGCGGCCTGCGCCCCGGTCCCAGCTGCGCATGAGGACAGCGCCGGTGACCGCGGCGGCGGCGGCCGCCGCGACCAGTGATCGGAGCACCGCTGGATCCGCCAGGAACCACGCGCCGGCGGCGCACAGGACCGACGTCCCTGCGACCGCCGAAGGCGGCAGCAGCCTGTGAAGGGGTGGGGAATGGCGGTGGCGTCCACGTGGCATGGCCTGAAATTTACCGTGCGTAGACGCCCTATGGGGTGTCGGCCCGGCAAATCTCTGGAGGAGGAGCGCCGGGTCGCGCCCTGGTGTCGTCGTCGCCGGTCGGCGGCTACTTCTTGAGCAGGCCCTTGGACTCCAGATACTCCTTCGCGACGTCCTTGGGCTTCGCGCGCTCGGCGTCCACCTTGCGGTTCAGCTCGGCGAGGTCCTCGGTGGTCAGCACCTGGGTGAGCTTGCCGAGCACGTCGGCTATCTCCTTGCCGCCGGCGTCCTTGGCGTTGACCACCGGAAGGACGTTGTCGGCGTTCTGGAGCTTCTTGTCGTCCTCGAGGAAGACCAGCCCGTCCAGCACGGCGTCCGTGGTCGAGGTCAGCACCAGCTCGACGTCGCCGTCCTTGACCGCCTGCTTGGCCTGCGGGGTGCCGACGCCCTTGGGGTCGATGCCCGACACGTCGATGCCGTAGGTCTTCTTCAGACCCGGTGCGCAGAACGGCCGCACCTCGCACTCGTCGCCCGCCGCGATCTTCACCTTCAGCTTGGACTTGCCGAGGTCCGAGAGGGTCTTGAGCTTGTTCTTCTCGGCGAACTCCTCGCTCACCGCGAAGGCGTTCTGGTCGACGGCCTTGCCCGCGGGGAGCACCTTCAGCCCGCGCTCCTCGGCGAGCTTGGTGAGCCCGGCGACGGTGGCGGCGACGTCGGAGGAGGCCACGGGCTTCTCCTCGGGCGCCTTCGGCCCGTTCGCCTGGGCGTTGAGGAACTCGGCGAGGGTCGCCGCGTACTCGGGGACGACGTCGATCTCGCCCTTCTCCAGGGAGGGCTCGTACAGCTCGCGGTTCTTCACCGTGGTGATCGACGTGGACCATCCGGCGTCCCCGAGGATCTGGGCGTAGAGCTCGGCGAGCACCTTGGACTCGGTGAAGGCCGCGGAGCCGACGACGAGCCCGCCCTTCTTGCCCGAGCCGCCGCCCGCGGAGCCGCCGGCCTTCTCCTTCTCCAGGCTGTCGCCGCCGCACGCGGCGAGGGAACCCGTCAGGGCGACCACACCGAGTACTGCTCCCGCGAGGCGCGAGATCTTGCTCATCAGGTTCTCCGTCCAAGTGGTGTCACACGGTCTTGCGCAGGGAGCGCGGCCGTTACGGGAGCACGGCCTTGCAGCAGCGCGGTCTTACGGGTGGGCGGCCTTGCGCAGGGGGCTCAGCAGCCGGTCGGCCGCCACCAGCGCCCCCTCCACGAGGAGCGCGAGCAGCGCCGCGAGGAGGGCGCCCGCCACGACCTGCGGGGTGTTGTAGGTGTTGAAGCCGGCGGTGATGATCCGGCCCAGGCCGCCCTGGCCCACCATCGAGGCGATGGTCGCCGTGGCCACCACCTGCACGGCCGCCGAGCGCAGACCGGTCATCAACAGGGGGTACGCCAGCGGGAGCTCGACGCGCAGGAAGAGCTGGCCGCCGGACATCCCCATGCCCCGCGCGGCCTCCACGACCGCGCGGTCCACCTCGCGCATGCCGACGTACGCGTTGGTCAGCAGCGGTGGCACCGCGAACAGCACCAGGGCGATGATCGTCGGCAGATAGCCGGCGCTGCGCATCGGCGTGAGCATGAACAGGGCGAGGACCGCGAAGACGGGGATCGCCCGGCCCGCGTTGGAGATGTTGACCGCGAGCGCGCCGCCCTTGCCGACGTGCCCGAGCCAGAGCGCGATCGGCAGGGCGATGGCGCAGGCCAGGAGGAGGGCGACCCCGCTGACGTACACATGCTCGCCCAGGCGGTTCCAGGCGCCGCTCTCTCCGGACCAGTTGGATCCGGTGGCGAGCCAGGTCCAGGCGTCGGCGACTACCCCCATCAGACCGTTCCCCCCATCAGACCGCCCTCTTGATCCCCGGCGTGGGCCCCGCCGTCCGTATTCGGGTCCAGGGCGTCAGCAGCCGCTGCACGCCGAGCAGCAGCAGGTCGGCGACCGCCGCCAGGAGCACGCAGAGCAGGGACGCGGTCAGCACCTGCGCCTTGAAGGTGGTCTGCACTCCGTCGTCTATGAGGTTGCCCAGGCCGCCCTTGCCGACGAGCGCGCCGACCGTCGTCAGGGCGACGGTCGAGACGGTGGCGATCCGCACGCCCGCCATCAGCGCGGGCAGCGCCAAGGGCAGTTCGACCTCCCAGAGCAGGCGCGCCGGTCCGTACCCCATGCCGCGGGCGGCCTCGCGCGCCTCGGCGGGCACGGCGGCCAGGCCGGCCATGATGTTCCGCACGAGGATGGTGAGCGAGTACAGCACGAGTCCGGTCACCACGAGCGCCGCCGACAGTCCGAAGACCGGCAGCAGCAGCGAGAACATCGCCAGCGACGGGATCGTGTAGAGCAGGGTCGTCAGGCCCAGCACCGGGCCGGCCAGCCGCGGCTTGGCGCGGGCCAGCAAGGCCAGCGGGAACGCGACGGCGAGGCCGATGAGCACCGACACGACCGTGATCCACACATGCTGGACGGTGGCGTCGGTCAGCTCCTCGCTGCGGGAGCGGAGATACTCCCCGCAGATCCAGTCATTGGCCGCCAGACAGCTCTGCGCGGCGAGCTCTGCGCTCATGCGTCTCCACCTCCCCACCCCTGCCGAACGTATGTCTGGCGACCCTATCCCCGACCACTGACAATCGCCGAGGGCCGCCACAGTGCAGCAACATGGCCTTCACACAACACCCGTCACAATGGGGAACCATGATCCGTTTCGAGCACGTCACCAAGCGGTACCCGGACGGCACGACGGCCGTCGACGACCTCTCCTTCGAGGTCGCCGAGGGCGAACTGGTCACGCTCGTGGGACCGTCGGGCTGCGGCAAGACCACCACCATGAAAATGGTCAACCGGCTCATCGAGCCGAGCAGCGGCCGGATATTCCTGGACGGGGACGACATATCGGAGATAGACCCCGTCCAACTGCGCCGCCGCATCGGCTATGTGATCCAGCAGGTCGGTCTCTTCCCGCACAAGACGGTCCTGGAGAACACCGCCACCGTCCCCCATCTCCTCGGCTGGAAGCGCGGCAAGGGCCGTGAGCGCGCCGCCGAGCTCCTCGACCTGGTGGGGCTGGACCCGTCGGTGTACGGCGACCGCTACCCCGAGCAGCTCTCCGGCGGCCAGCGCCAGCGCGTCGGCGTGGCCCGGGCGCTGGCCGCGGATCCGCCGGTGCTGCTGATGGACGAGCCGTTCGGCGCGGTCGACCCGGTGGTGCGCGAGCACCTGCAGAACGAGTTCCTGCGGCTGCAGTCCCAGGTCCGCAAGACCGTGCTCTTCGTCACCCATGACATCGAGGAGGCCGTGCGCCTCGGCGACCGCATCGCGGTCTACGGGCACGGCAGGATCGAGCAGTTCGACGCGCCGGCGGCGGTGCTCGGCGCGCCGGCCACCGCGTATGTGGCGGACTTCGTGGGCGCGGACCGCGGCCTCAAGCGGCTGTCGGTCACCCCCATCGAGGAGGGCGATCTGGAGCAGCCGCCCGTCGTGCGGCTCGACGACCCGCTGCCCCGCGACCTCGGCTCGCGCTGGGCGGTCGTGCTGGACGCGGCGGGCGATCTGCACGGCTGGATCTCCGCCGAGCAGGCGCGCGAGAAGGGCTCCGTACGCGAGCACGCCCGCCGTATGGAGGCCTGGCTGCCCGTCGGAGCCTCCCTGAAGCAGGCGTTCGCGACGATGCTCCAGCACGACGCGGGGTGGATCGCGGTCATCGACGAGGAGGAGACGGGCCGGTTCCTTGGGGTGCTGACCCCGGCGAAGCTGCACGAGGCGCTGCGCCGGTCGATCGACGCGGACGCTCAGGCGATCTCGCGTACGGAGGTAGAGCTGGAGTCGATCACTACGGTCGCCGGGACGAGGCCCCCGAAGGAGACGGCCGACACGACGGACGCCCAGGACGCGGCCTCCCCAACAGACCCCCAGGACGCGACCTCCCCATCAGACTCCCAGGGCGCGGCCGCCCCGACAGACTCCCAGGGCGCGGCCGCCCCGACAGCCTCCAAGAGCGCTACCGCCCCGGCGCCGGTCGCCAAGGACTGATCCGAAGGCCCGTCACGTCGCGCTCAGGCGGCCGCTGATCCACTCCAGGGTCGGCGGTATCTCCCGCCGCCAGGTGTTGAAGTTGTGCCCGCCGCTGTCCAGCGTGATCGAGGAGACGCGCGCCGGCGCCTTCACCTTCTTGATGAAGTCCCTGGTCGCGCTGAGGTTCCCCTCGCCCTGCTTCGACGTGGTGACCAGGAACGAGGACTTGCCCTGGGGCAGGTTGTCCAGGCTCCACAGCAGATTGGCGCGCTTGCGCTCGTCCCCGTTGCCGTGGAAGAGGTCGCCGGTCGTCGGGTCCTCGGCGGCCTTGTAGTACGCGGACAGCCCGGCGCTCGCCGCGAACTGCTCGGGGTGGTGCATCGCGATCTTCAACGCGCAGTAGCCGCCGGTGGAGTTCCCGATGAAGCCCCAGTTCTCCGGCTTGGTCCCGACGCGGTACGACTCGGAGATCGCGCTGGGCAGATCCTTGGCGAAGAAGGTCTCGGTCTGCGGCCCGCCCGGAATGTCCACGCACTCGGTGTCCCGGGGCGGCGCGACCGTCGGCCGCATCATCACCAGGATCATCGGCTGCATCTTGCCGTCCTTGGCCTGCTGGTACGCGGTCTTGGGGTACTTGAGCCCCTTGAGCAGGTTCTCCGCGGTGCCCGGGTATCCGGTCAGCACGACCGAGGCGGGGAAGGTGCGCTTCGCGTATTTCGCCTGGAAGTACTCCGGCGGCAGATAGACGTACGCCGGGCTGTCGATCTTCGACTTCTCGCCGGCTATGACGATCTTCTGTATCTGGCCGCCGACCGCGGGGCGCGAGCCGCCGGGGACGTCCAGCTCCTTCTTCTCGACGACCTTGATGTTCTTCCCGCCGGCCGAGTGGTCGACGACGACCCCCATGTCCTGCTCCTGGCCGAAGAGGTCGGACCAGGACCCGTAGAAGAGGAAGGAGTTGTTGGCGGCGAGGCCGACCGCGGCGAAGAGCGCGAGCTGAGTCGCGAGCAGCAGCCCGATCCTGCCGGTCACGGCTCGCCAGCTCTTGCGGGCGAGGCGCGGCCAGAGCCAGATGGTGGCCGCGAACAGCAGCAATGCCACCACAACGGCCAAGGCCAGAACTTTGTTACTCGTCAGACCCATGAGTCGCGTGAGCTTTCTTCCTTGAGAATTTCCGGAGAGCGAGTGAACCCGCTCCCCGGAAGTGCCGTCCTAGAGAGCGCAAATCGTCCGAAGCCGAAAGACGTGAGGCTGACGGACTCAGGAACTCTTGCGGAGCCACGGGAAGCGATGTCTGCAACCATAGATGGGGACAAATCAGGAATGGTTCCGGATTGGGTACGCCGCGTTCTGCGCGGCCCCCGATCCGAATCCGTCCCTGCGCTTGTCGGCACGGCCGCTGCGGTCATCGGCCTGATCGACATCGCGGCCGGGGTCTTCCCCCGCTTCCGCCACAGCCGGATGCACTCGCTCGCCGAAGTGCTGCCGGGCGCCACCGGGCCGTTCGCCGCGGCGCTCTCGCTGAGCGCGGGCGTGCTGCTGCTCCTGCTCGCCCACGGGCTCAAGCGCCATAAGCGGCGGGCCTGGCGGGCGGCTGTGATCCTGCTGCCGGTGGGGGCGGTGAGCCAGTTCGTCTACCGGCACTCCTACATCGGCGTGCTGCTCTCGCTGGCGCTGCTGGCGCTGCTGCTGCGGCACCGCGGCCAGTTCGCGGCGCTGCCCGACCCGCGCAGCCGCTGGAAGGCGCTCGCCAACTTCGTCGTCATGGGCGCGGGCTCCATCGGGCTCGGCCTGGTGATCGTCAGCGCCCACCCCAAGCGGGTGATCGGCAGCCCGAGCCTGACCGACCGGCTCGAGCACGTGCTGTTCGGGCTCTTCGGCTTCGAGGGCCCCGTCGACTACGCGGGCCGGGTCTCCTGGACCGTCGGCTACTCGCTCGGTGCGCTCGGCCTGCTGACCGCGGTCACCACGATCTATCTGGCGTTCCGGCCCGAGCACCCGGCGGCGCAGCTGACCGAGGACGACGAGGCGAGGCTGCGCGAACTGCTGGCCAAGCACGGCGGCCGGGACTCGCTGGGCCACTTCGCGCTCCGCCGCGACAAGGGCGTGGTCTTCTCGCCCAGCGGCAAGGCGGCGGTCTGCTACCGCGTGGTCTCCGGGGTGATGCTCGCCAGCGGCGACCCGATCGGCGACGTCGAGGCGTGGCCGGGCGCGATCGAGCGCTTCATGGACGAGGCCAAGGCGCACTCGTGGACTCCGGCGGTGATGGGCTGCTCGGAGACCGGCGGCGAGGTCTGGACCCGGGAGACGGGCCTGGACGCCCTGGAGCTGGGAGACGAGGCGGTGGTGGATGTCGCGGATTTCTCCCTTACTGGGCGCGCGATGCGAAACGTGCGCCAGATGGTGAAGCGCATCGAGCGCAATGGGTACGAGACCCGCGTACGGCGCGCCCGTGACCTGAGCGACGTCGAGCTGGAGCAGATCCGCCGGGCCGCGGCCGACTGGCGCGGGACGGACACCGAGCGCGGCTTCTCGATGGCGCTCGGCCGGATCGGCGACGCGGCCGACGGCGACGCGGTGATCGCCACGGCGCACAAGAAGGACGAAGGGGACGAGGACTCCCCGTACGGCGATGTGAAGGCGATCATCCACTTCGTTCCGTGGGGTACGGACGGGATGTCCCTGGAGCTGATGCGCCGGGACCGCTCGGCGGACCCGGGCATGAACGAGCTGCTGATCGTGGCGGCGCTCCAGGCGTCGCCGGCGCTGAAGATCGAGCGCGTCTCGCTGAACTTCGCGATGTTCCGCTCGGCGCTGGCGCGCGGCGAGAAGATCGGCGCGGGCCCGGTGCTCCGGGTCTGGCGCGGACTGCTGGTCTTCCTCTCCCGCTGGTTCCAGATCGAGTCGCTGTACAAGTTCAACGCGAAGTTCCGCCCCCGCTGGGAGCCGCGCTTCGTGGTCTTCCGCAACACCCGGGACCTGCCGCGGATCGGCTTCGCCGCGATGCAGGCGGAGGGCTTCGTGAACCTCGCCCTTCCCCGCCCCTTCCCGCGACGGGGGAAGGCGGGCCGGCCCCGCCCCTGCGCCCACATCGTCGCGACGCCCGAGCGCGAGGTCCGCGCGGCGTAGCCCGACCCGGGCCCGTCGCCGGGCCCGCGCAAGACCGGGGCCCGTCGCCGGGCCCCACGCAAGCATCTGTTGGCTCGGCTGGCTCTGCTGCCGTACGTACGCCGTCGCCCCGGCCGCGCCCTGCTTCACCACGAGGACCGCCGGCTCCGGCAGCGCCCTGC